>NZ_CP020778.1:1085000-1378805 GCF_002101295.1 Candidatus Pelagibacter sp. RS40 | reverse complement strand
GATGATCATGACGATCACGACCATGACGAACATGCAAAAAAAGATGATCATGACGATCACGACCATGACGAACATGCAAAAAAAGATGATCATGACAATCACGACGATCATGATGGACACGAAGGGCATCACCACGGTGAATTTGATCCACATATATGGTTAGATCCAATGAATGCTAAAGTTATATTAAATGAAATGGCAGAACATTTAATTGAAAACGATGCTAAAAATGCCTCTAAATATAAAAGCAACTTAAAGAAAGCATTAAAAGATATTGATAAACTTGTAAGTAATGTTTCCTCTGAATTAAATCAGAGTATAGCATCAATTGTTTTCCATGATGCTTATCAATATTTCGAAAAAAGATTTGATGTTAATATATTGGGCGCTTTTACAGTCAATACAGATGTAATGCCAGGAGCAGAACAATTAGCAGAAATTAGAGAAATAATTGAACATGATAAAGTTGCTTGTGTATTTTCAGAGCCCCAATTTAACCCCGATATCATTAAAGCAGTTGCTAGGGATATGAATATTAAAACTGGTGTTGTAGATCCATTAGGAGCTACTTTGGATCCTGGAAAAGACTTATATTTTGATTTAATCAAAAATATGTCTAGTTCTTTTAAAGGATGTTAAATTAATTAATGGAAGTGAGTAACAAACAAGTGCCAGTTACCGTTTTAACTGGTTTTCTTGGTGCAGGTAAAACCACTCTCTTAAATAGAATATTAACTGAACAGCACGGAAAAAAATATGCTGTAATAGTTAATGAATTTGGCGAACAAGGCATAGATAACGATCTTGTAGTTGACGCTGATGAAGAAGTTTTTGAGATGAACAATGGTTGCATATGTTGCACTGTTAGAGGCGACTTAATACGTATTTTAAGTGGACTCATGAAACGAGCTGATAGACTTGATGCCATTATTGTAGAAACTACTGGATTAGCTGATCCAGCTCCTGTAGCACAAACATTTTTTGTGGACCAAGATGTTGCTGATCGTACGAAGTTAGATGCAATTGTTACTGTTGCTGATGCTGTTCATTTAAGTACTCAATTAACAGATCATCATGAAGCAGAAGAACAAATTGCATTTGCAGATGTTGTATTATTAAACAAAATCGATCTTGTTGAAGAAAGTGGTTTAAATATAGTTAAGGATAGAATTAAAAAAATAAATCCTTTTGCAAAAATCATCAATACCAAGAAATGTGGAGTGCCTCTTAATGAAATACTTGATCTTGATGCATTTAGTCTAAAACGTGTTTTAGATGTTGAGCCTGATTTTCTAACATCAGATCATGACCATGAACATGACGATGATGTAACTAGCTTGTCGTTTGTCACCGATACACCTTTGGATATGGAAAAATTTCAAGATTGGTTTAGCAAACTATTACAAACTAAGGGTCAGGATATATTAAGAACAAAAGGCATTCTTGACTTTAAGGGAGAAAGTGATCGATATGTATTTCAAGGTGTACATATGCTGATGGATGCTTCACCAATGGGTAAATGGCCTGAGGGAAAAGATCGTAGTTCACGTCTTGTATTTATTGGTCGAAATCTTGAAAATATGAACTTAAAAGAGGGATTCGAAAACTGTAAATCAGCATGAAAGCTGACACAAGCCAATTTCCACAATTAGATAAAACCAAGTTTGAGCAAAGAGGAAAAGAATTTGAGTTTGGAATTCCAATTACTAATTCAGTTTGCCTGGGAAATTCAATTGCGGTAGGTTTTGGAGATGGAACTGTAAGAATTTTTCGATCAGGTAAAAATTCAAAAACTATAAAAGCACATAACGGTGTCGTTCTATGTATGGCCGAGGATGGAAATAATATTTTAACAGGTGGTGATGATGGTCGATTTTTAAAAATTTCAATTGATGGTCAAATAAATGAAATTTATAATTTTGGTACACGGTGGGTAGACCATGTGGAAGCAATTAATGGGAATATAGCATGTTCATCTGGTAAGGATGTTTATTATTGGGCAAAGACTAGTAAACAACCAAAAATATTTAGTCACAACAGCACTGTTGGGGGCTTATCGTTTGATACTAAAGGAAGAAGATTAGCCGTTTCAAGATATGGAGGAATAACTTTATGGAAGAAAGATTATACCAATAAATGGACATCATCTAATTTACTTTGGAAAGGCTCACATAATAAAGTAATTTTTAGCAAAGACGGAAAATATTTGATATCTTCAATGCAAGAAAATCAACTTCATTGCTGGCGTTTAAAAGATAAAATTGATTTTGCTATGTCAGGATACGGTTCAAAAATAAAAAGTTTTTCCTTTACAGATAACTCAAAATACTTAGCTACTTCAGGTGCAATAGATGCTATTTGTTGGCCATTTGATGGAGACGGACCAATGGGTCGTAAACCTGTCTGTATTCCTTATGTAGGAAATAAGAAAGTTTCATTTGTTGAAACGTTCCCAAATGAAAATGCAGTTTTTTCAGGCTTAAGCGATGGATCAGTTTTTTTATCTGAAATTGATAAAGAGGATAACACAATTATTATAAGAAGTTTTACAGAACATGAAGTATCAGCAATTTCAATTACTAATGATTGTTCAAATTTATTAATTGGTGATATGGGCGGCAACATTTTATGGACTTCAGTTTGGGATAACTAATAATTTATTTATGTTTAATAAAAAAAAACCAAATGTAGAAAATATTAGAAATTTAAAAATAATAATTTCAGAAAAATATAATATTCCAGAAAATTCAATTTTAAGTATAGCTGAGCTAGCCTGTCATGAACCTAATTGTCCACCTATTGAGACAATAATTACTGAGAGAAATGAAAATGGAAAAGTAAGAAATTGGCGTATAGCTAAACCAATAAATGATATTCAAGAAACTGATATTAATAATTTAAATAACTCAGAAAACCATAATCATTAAAAAAATTTAATTTTAAATATAATACTTGATTATAATTGATCTTTTAATTTAAATGAGATCTAATATTATTTATGGCAACTGTATCTCTATCACTTGATGAAATCTATAAATTAGCCAATAAAACATTACTAGCTAATGGATGTGATCAAGAAACAGCTGATATTTTATCAGAACTAATTACCAATGCTGAAAGGGATGGTTCACTCTCACATGGCTTATTTCGTTTACCTGCATATGTTTCAGGTTTAAAAAGTGGAAAAATTAATGGCAAACAAAAACCAGATATAAAAAAATTAACACCTTCAGTAATTAAAGCTGATGGTAAAAATTGTTTAGCACCAGTTGTGTTAAATAAATCGATACCAGAGTTAGTAAAAGCTGCTAAAGAAAATGGTGTAGCGGTTCTTGCTATAATTAATTCACACCACATGGCCGCTATGTGGCCTGAAACTGAAAAAATAGCTGAAGAAGGTTTGGTGGCATTTGCATGCACATCGTATAAACCCGCAGTTGCTCCTGCAGGGGCCATTAAACCATTATTTGGCACAAACCCAATTTCTTTCGCTTGGCCAAGAAAAAATAATACACCAGTTGTTTATGATATGGCCACAGCTTCAATGGCTATGGGAGAAGTGCAAGTTGCAAAGCGAGAGGGACACAAAGTACCATTAGGTACTGGACTTACAAAAGATGGCAAAGATACAACTGATCCAGCAAAAATTGCTGATGGCGGAGTTTTATTACCTTTTGGAGGTTATAAGGGTTCAGGAATTGCAATGATGGTTGAGTTATTAGCAGGAGCTTTGGTTGGAGATAATTTTAGTTACGAAACAGCAGCTAAAGATAATAATGATGGCGGACCTCCAAGTGGTGGAGAATTCATATTAGCAATATCTCCAGATAAACTCTCAGATAAGGATTGGGATAAACATGCAAATGAATTTTTTGAAAAAATGAAATCAATGGGTGAGGTCAGATTACCTGGTGAGAGAAGACACAAAAATAGATTGGATAAAGGACCAAGAAATATAAACGAGGAACTTGTTAATAAAATTAGATCTTTAAGCTAATTCAATTTCTATAGGAGTGTGATCGGAAGGCTTTTCTCTTCCACGAGGATATTTATTAATTTTTACGTTTTTAACTAAATTGATAATTGAATTAGAAACTAAGAAATGATCAATTCTCATTCCATTATTTTTTTGCCAAGCACCACTTGTATAATCCCAAAATGTATAACCTTCTTTATCAGGATATTTGTATCTATATGCATCATGGAAGCCTAAATTAATCATTTCTCTTAATCTTTTTCTAATTTCTAATCTGAACAAGGCGTCGTTTTCATAACTTTTTGGATTATGAACATCTTCTGCTGCTGGTATTATATTAAAATCTCCACCAATAATTATATTTTCGTTTTTATTTAAATAAGATTTAAGTTTTTTGATTAAACTATCTAACCAATAAATCTTATAAGAATATTTATCTGTATCAACTGGATTACCATTTGGAGTGTAAATATTTATTAGCTTTATAGTTTTAGATTTATGTTTTATATTTGCGGTAATTATTCTTGATTGCTTATTTTTATCTTTAAAAATATCCTTCTCTATTTTTTCAATCTTTTTTTTTGAAATAATTGCAACTCCATTATAACTTTTTTGACCGAATACATGACTTTCATATTTTAGCTTTGTTATATCATCAAAAGGATATGTTTCCTCTTGAGTCTTTATTTCTTGCATCATTAATATATCAGGTGAGAATTTCTTCAGGTATTCTTGAATATTAATAATACGTGCTCTTACAGAATTTACATTCCATGAGCTAATTATCATTAAAGTGAGAATGAGACGCCACAACCACACGAGGATTTGCTTTGCGGGTTGTTAATTTTAAATGAATCTCCGATTAATTCTTTAACAAAATCTACCTCAGAACCTTTTAGTAGGTCAGCTGAAGTTTTATCTATGAGTATATTTTCATGTCTTAAATCATCTTCATTTTGTGATTTATCAAAAGAAAAATCGTACTGAAAACCTGAGCAACCACCACCTTTAATTGCGATTCTAAAAAAAGAACCGTTATCTTTTGAGGATAGAAGGTGCTTTATTTGTTTTAAAGCATTTTCTGTAAATTTAATTTCTTTAATCATGATTTAACACTGATAATACTAATATAATGTCATTTTACCAAATTTAAAGAATGAAAAATTATTCAAATTTAGGACTGTTTAAATCTAAAGGTAGACTGATTTTTGAGCCTAAGAATAAATACAGATCACCATTTCAAAGAGATAGAGATAGAATTATTCATTCAGCTTCATTTAGAAGGTTAAAGCACAAGACCCAAGTATTTGTTAATACAGAAGGGGATCATTACAGAACAAGAATTACACATTCTATAGAAGTTGCACAAATTGCACGATCTATTGCTAAGTACCTAAATGTAAATGACGATTTAGCAGAAACATTAAGTCTTGCTCATGATTTGGGACATACGCCATTTGGACATGCTGGCGAAATCGCATTAAACGAATGTATGTCAAAATACGGTGGATTTGATCATAATTTACAAACTTTGAGAATTGTTATGTTTTTAGAGCATAAGTACTTAAAGTTTAAAGGATTAAATCTATCTATTGAGACACTTGATGGATTAATTAAACATAACGGCCCCTATCATGAAATTTCCAAACTTAATAAAATTATTGGTAAAAAAAATTTTAAAGGCAGACTTAATTTTAACAAAAATACATCATTAGAGGCACAGATATCAGCAATATCAGATGATATAGCTTATAATAATCATGATATACAAGATGGAATTAAAGCCAACCTATTTAAATTAGAAGATTTAATTGAAATCCAATTTTTTAATGAAATTTACAAATCCTATAAATCAAATATAAAAAAAAAGGAGAAAAACATAATAATTTATCAAATTATTAGAGATTCTATTAATCTTATGGTTGAAGATGTAATCAATAATACTTTATTAAATATAAAAGATAATAAAATTAAAAAGTATAGTGATATTATTAATAATAAAAAACAAATAGTATCATTTTCAAATAAATTTAAATCAATTGAGCAAGAAATTAAATTATTTTTAAGGTTAAAAATGTATAACAATAGAAGTGTATTAAACAAAAATAATAATGGAAAAAAAATAATTACGAAATTATTTTTTGAGATTTCTAAAAAACCAAAAAAATATATAAATAATTATCAAAATAAAGATCAATTTAGATCTATTTCTGACTATATATCAGGAATGACTGATCGCTATGCTATTCAACTTCATAAATCATTAAAATGAACATTTTTTCAGATTATCTAATAAAAATATTAAAATTAATTCAAAAAGCATCTAACGATAATCAATTAAAACTTCCAGAAAAATTATCTAGTATAAATGTTGATATACCACCAAATAAATTTGATGGAGATTTATCAACAAATGTAGCCATGGTGTTATCAAAACCCAACAATGCTCCTCCCATGGAAATTGCCAAAACAATTAGTAAGCTACTTAAAGAAAATGACGATAATATTGAGTCTATAGAAATAATTAAACCAGGATTTATAAATATAAAATTTAATCACATTTTTTGGGGTGAGTTTTTAAATAATATAATTAATCAAAAAAATTATGGATCTACTAGCGGAGAAAATAAAAAATATTTAATTGAATTTGTGTCTGCCAACCCAACTGGGCCTTTACATGTAGGTCACTGCCGAGGAGCAATACTAGGCGATGTTATCTCAAATTTATTAATATTTAATAATAACACTGTTACAAAGGAATATTACGTAAATGATCATGGAAACCAAATATTATATTTTACAAAGTCTGTTTATTTTAGAATTCGTGAAATTTTATTTAAAGAAAATTTCCCATCTGATAATCCTGATCTTTATCCAGGGGAATATCTAATAGATATAGCAACAAATATTTTAAACCAAAAAAAAGATATCGATTTTGAAAATTATGAAAATATAAAAAGCGAATTAACAATCTTATCTGTCGATGAGTCTTTAAAGTTAATTAAGCAAAATCTTAAAAAACTCGGAATTAACCATGATAACTTTGCTAGTGAAAGAAATTTAGTTCAAGAAAAAGAAGTGGAAAAAGTTATTGAAAAGCTTAAATCAAAAAAATTTGTTTATACTGGAAAAATTAAAGCGCCAGAGGGGGAAGATACGAAAAATTGGGTAGAAAGGGATCAATTATTATTTAAATCAACAGAATTTGGTGATGACAAAGACCGTGCTTTACAAAAATCTGACAACACATGGACGTACTTTGCAGGTGATGTTGCATACCACAATAACAAGCTAAACAGAAATTATGATATTTTAGTCAATATTCTAGGAGCTGATCATGCAGGTTATATAAAAAGAATTACCTCAGTTGTGGAGGCATTATCAGGAGATAAAAATAAATTAACTTGCAAAGTCAGCCAATTAGTAAAATTAATAAAAGATGGCAAACCTTTTAAAATGTCAAAACGTAAAGGTGATTATATAACTGTTGATGATTTGATCAGCGAAGTTGGAAAAGATGCTACTAGATTTATTATGCTTAATAGAAGTAGTGATGCAGAACTAGATTTCGATTTTACCAAAGTAAAAGAAAAATCAAAAGACAATCCACTTTATTATGTTCAATATTGTTATGCTCGGATTTCATCAGTATTTAGAAATATAAGTAAAAATTTAGAAGATGAAATTTTAATTAAAAATGAACTAAAATATTCTAAAGATGAAATTAAGATTTTTAGAAAAATATCTGAGTGGCCGAAATGTATAGAAATTGCAAGCAATAAATTAGAACCTCATAGACTACCAGTCTATCTTTATGAATTATCATCTGAATTTCACTCGTATTGGAATATGGGAAGAGATGATAAAGATAAAAGATTTATAGAAGAAGATGGTACTATAAAAATTGAAAAATTGGTGTTTTTAAAATCTATCGCAAATGTAATTAAAACTGGAATGAATATTCTAGGGGTTGATACTCCACAAAAAATGTAATGTTTAAGGAATTTAAGTATCTTTTATTTCTAATTGTTATTTTTTTCTTTATTTTTTTTACTGTGAGATATTACTTTTCAGATGAAAATAAAAAAAAGTCATATAGATCTTTCAATCAAATTGATAAAAAATTAGAAATTTCTACAAAAGATTTAATTATATTAAAAAGCGATACCGAGAACATTATCGATTTTGTAGAATATAAAAACAATAAAAAAACAGAAAAATATTCATTTTGGGAACTTCTCTATAATGATTAATAAGAATACTAGATCATTTATATGTGGCATTAAAGGTTACAAGCTATCTAAAACTGAAATAAAATTTTTACGTAAATATAAACCCTGGGGTATAATTCTTTTTTCAAGAAATATAAAAACTATAAAACAAACCCAATTATTAACAAAGTCATTAAAAAATATTTTACAAAATCCTACACTCCCAATTTTAATTGATGAAGAGGGTGGTAGAGTTTCACGATTAAGAAAATTTATAGATAACTCTGTATTTACAAATAAATATTTTGGAGATCTTTATAAAAAAGATAAAAAAAAATTTAATTTGTATTTTGATGTCTACGTTAAACAAATTTCATATTTATTAAGACTTCTTGGTATTAATGTTAATACAGTTCCAGTTTTAGATATATTAAGAAAAAATTTACACCAAATTGTGGGTGATAGATCTTTTTCTTCAAATAAAAAAATTGTTTCAAAAATTGGTGATATTTGTATTGATAAATTTCATAAAAACAAAATTGCAACAATAACAAAGCATATACCTGGACACGGTCTAGCCAAGGTTGATAGTCATTTGAAACTGCCAATTATTGATAAAAATCAAGCTTATTTGCTTAAAAATGATTTTAGTGTGTTTTCTAAAAAGAAATCTAAAATAACCATGACCGGTCATTTAATGTTTAAAAAATTGGATAGCCAATATCCAGTAACACACTCCAAAAAGATAATTAGGATTATCAGAAACAAAATAAAATTTAACGAGTTGATTATAACAGACGACATTTCGATGAAAGCATTAAACAACAATATTGAAGATAATGTTATAAAATCATTCAGTGCAGGTTGTAATTTAGTTTTACATTGTAATGGAAAAATGAGTGAAATGCTTAAGGTAGCCAAAAATTCACCTAAAATTAATAACTTTGTAATTAAAAAAACATCACAAATAACTAATATTATAAGCTAAATTTATTTAATGAATGATTCTTTAGAATTTAATGTTGAGTTAAATGCTTACAATGGTTCTCTAGAAGTATTGTTAGATCTAGCTAAATCTCAAAAAGTTGATTTAGAACAAATATCTATTACTAAACTTGCTGATCAATTTCATGATTTCATTACCAACTCAAAGAATCTTAATCTTGAAATTGCCTCTGAATATTTATTGATGGCAACTTGGCTCACATATTTAAAATCAAAGTTACTGTTACCTGAAAGTGAAGAGGAAGAATTTAAAGCTTTAGAGGTTGCTGAAAAATTAAAATTACAATTAAAAAAACTGGAGTTAATAAGACTTCTGTCTTCACAGATGTTAAGCAGAAAAAGACTTGGAAGAGATGTTTTTATGCGAGGTTCAAAAAGTGGTATTAAACCCATTTACGACTCTAAATATACTTTAACATTATTTGAGGTTTTAAAAACTTATGCAAATATAGTTATGACCAAAGATTTTCAAAGAATGAATATTCCAAGATTACCAGTTCTTACAACAGAAGAAGGCATTAAAAGAATAAAAGAATTTTTTGGCAAATTAACTGATTGGAAAGATATATCTGAATTAATTCCAAATAATTTTAAATCAACAAAAAATTTAAAACGAACTGGAAAAGCAGGAATTTTTGCTGGCTCTTTAGAGCTAGCTAAAGAGGGTAATATTTCTATAAAGCAAAAAGAATTATTTGATAATATCTATATTAAAGAGAAAATATGAATAAGTTAAAAAAAGATAACGTTTTAAATTTTCCTTCAAAAATGACTGAAATAGAAAGAGAAGTTGAAGCTATTGTTTTTGCAGCTGCAGAACCACTAAGTATAGAAACAATAGAAACTAAAATTTCAAAAAATACTGATGTTTTAAAAATATTACAAAAGCTACAAACATTCTATACAAACAGAGGCATTAATTTAGTTTGTATTTCAAATAAGTGGTCTTTTAGAACGGCACAAAATTTATCATCATTAATGTCTCAACAAAAAACTGTTGAGAAAAAGCTATCAAAAGCTGCTATAGAAACATTGGCAATCATCGTCTATCACCAGCCGGTTACACGAGCGGAGATAGAGGAGATACGGGGTGTTGCCTTTGGCACTAATACTTTAGAAATCCTAATGGAATTAAATTGGGTTAAGCCACAAGGTAGAAAAGATATTCCAGGGAAACCTATCCAGTATGGAACTACAGATGACTTTTTAAGCCATTTTAATCTTCAAAAATTATCTGATCTTCCAACAGTGGATGAACTAGGGACTGCTGGACTTATTGATACATCTTCTGTTGATGCATCGATCTTTGGTACCGGAAAGTTTTATAAGGAAAAGCAAGAAGACAAAAAGGAAAACATATATTCTGATATCGATGAAATGTTAAATAGCACTCTCAAACCTGAAAGTGAGGAGTGAAAAAGTTTCTTTAAAAAAACAACTATTAAGGGTATAAATAAAGTATGAGTATAGGATTTTGGCAGATAGCAATTGTAGTTATACTAGTAGTTTTACTGTTTGGGAGAGGTAAAATCTCTAGTTTGATGGGCGATGTCGCTAAAGGGATTAAAAGTTTTAAAAAAGGTATGGCAACTGACCCTACAGAAGATACACAACCAAAAAATATCACAGAAAACGAAGACTCAAATAATCAAGACTCCAATAACAAAGAGTAATAAATGCCACAAATTGGCTGGTTAGAAATTTTAATAATAGTTTCTATAGCAATTATTGTTGTAGGACCTAAAGACTTTCCTTTAATGTTAAAAAAAATGGGATCTTGGATTGGATTAATTAAAAGATATTTAAGTGATGTACAAAATCAAGTATCAGAAATTACAGACAACTCAATAGAAGATGAAAATATTATAAAAAAATCATCTGAAAAAAAAGAAAACATAAAAGATATAAATGGATAAAGAAACAGGATTCATAAGCCACTTAGCTGAACTTAGAAAAAGATTAATACATTCATTAATATTTTTATCTGTATTGTTTGTAATTTGTTATTTTTTTTCAGAGTACATTTATGGGTTTTTAGTTAACCCATATGCTGAAGCAGTTAGAGATGATGGTATTGAAAGAAGATTAATATTTACAGCTCTTCAGGAAACTTTTTTAACTTATTTAAAAGTATCTTTTTTTGCAGCTTTTTTTATCACTAGTCCATTTATTTTGATACAGATTTGGAAGTTTATTGCACCTGGACTTTATACTCATGAAAAGAAAGCAATTATGCCTTATTTAATTATTACTCCAATTTTATTCCTTTTAGGGGGTATGCTTGTCTATTATTTAATAATGCCACTTGCGATAAAGTTTTTTTTGTCATTTGAAAGTTTAGGAGCAAGTACAAATTTACCTATCCAGCTTGAAGCAAAAGTTAATGAATATTTATCATTAGTAATGAAATTAATATTTGCTTTTGGTTTGAGTTTTCAATTACCTGTAGTTTTAAGTTTATTAGCAAGAATTGGAGTTATTAATTCAACTTTTTTAAAAGAGAGAAGAAAATATGTTGTAGTAATGATATTTGCAGCTGCAGCAATTTTAACTCCACCTGATCCAATTACACAAATTGGTTTAGCTGTTCCGCTGCTTATTTTATATGAATTATCAATTTTTTCTGTAAATATAATCGAGAGAAAAGCAGAAGAAAAAAATGCATAATTTAAAACAAATAAGAGAAAATTTAGAATATTTTAAAAAATCTCTCAGTCATAGAAATTCTGAAGTTAATTATGACCAAATTTTAGATCTTGATAAAAAAAATCGACAGTTAATTCAAGAAAAAGAAAAATTTGAAAGGGAGAAAAAAAATATCTCTAAATCAAAAGATGAATCTTTATTTGAAAAATCTAAAGAAATATCCAAGCAAATTGAAAATTTATCAAAAAAACAAAAAATTATTAAAAATGAACTTGATAATTTACTAAGTTCAATACCTAATTTACCATTGGATGAGGTTCCTGTTGGTAAAGATGAAAATGATAATATTGAAGTTACTAAATCGGGTGAAATCAAAGATTTCAAATTTAAACCATTAAGTCATTATGAATTAGGTGAAAAACTAAATATGCTAGATTTTGATTTAGCTACAAAAACTACTGGTTCTAGATTTGTATTTGTTAAAGATAAGTTAGCTGCTCTTGAAAGAGCAATTTCTAATTTTATGATCGATACACATATTCAAAAAAATGGATATACAGAGATATCACCTCCTTTGATGGCAACTGATGAAACTATGTTTGGAACTGGACAATTACCAAAATTTGAAAATGACCAATTTGAAATTAAATTTGATGATAAAAATGATAGAAAATTTTTGATACCTACAGCCGAAGTAATATTAACAAATATGGTTAAAAACCAAATTATTGATAAAAAAAAACTTCCTATGAGGTTAGTTGCATCAACACCTTGTTTTAGAAAAGAAGCTGGCAGTTATGGAAAAGATACAAAAGGAATGATTAGACAACATCAATTTTATAAAGTTGAACTTGTAAGCATTGTCGAAAATAATCAATGCATGCAGGAACTTGAGAGAATGACGGAATGTGCAACTAAAATATTAGATGATCTAAAATTACCTTATAGAAAAATTATTTTATGTACTGGTGACATGGGTTTTGGAGCAGAAAAAACATATGATTTAGAAGTTTGGCTTCCTTCAGAAAACAAATACAGAGAAATTTCAAGCTGTTCTTCATGTGGATCTTTCCAAGCCAGACGAATGAAAGCTAGATATAAAAATAATAATAATAATATCGAATTTGTAGGTACTCTTAATGGTAGTGGTTTAGCAGTAGGTAGAACCCTTATTGCCATTCTTGAAAACTATCAATTAGAGGACGGCTCAATTACAATTCCAGAAGTCTTGAAACCCTATATGGGAAATATTGACAAGATTTCGAACAATTAGGAGTTGTCATTAAAAATTAGATAGTATAAATAATCTTAAACTTTAGAGGATCATATGGACAGTGGAATTGGACAATTTATACCGTTAATTTTAATATTTGTTATTTTTTATTTCTTTTTAATTAGACCGCAACAAAAGAAAGTTAAAGAACATAAGGCAATGGTTGAAAATTTAAAAAGAGGGGACAAAGTTGTAACTTCAGGTGGAATTGTTGGTACTGTTGAAAGAATAATTGATAATGACAAAGTTGAAGTACAAATCGCCGAAAATATTAATGTTGAGGTAGTTAGAGCTACTGGAATTCAAGGTTTAATAAATACTGCAGAGCCAAAAAAATAACATTAATTTAAATGTTATACTTTTCAAAATTAAGAATATTTAGTGTAATTATATTTACCTTAATTTTATCTTATTTTTCCCTCTCAAACTTTTTTAAGATAGATGATAATTTTTTTTCAAAAAATATAAAACTTGGATTAGATCTACAAGGTGGTTCATACTTACTACTCGAAATTGATAATAAGCCTGTAATTACTCAAAAACTCCAAAACAAAGTTATGGAGTTGAAAAATTTTTTTAAGGATAAAAATATTATTACAAGAAATTATACCGTAGATAATAATTCAATTATTTTTGATACTACCCCAGACAAATCTGATGAATTAAACAATATTTTAGATGATGATGAAAGTGAAATTAATCCTTACTATCAACAGTATAAGTCACATGAATTTGATTTTGTAAAAAATCAAGACTCTTTTAAATTAACCCTTTCTAAATACGGACTTGTTCTATTAAAGAATGCTTCTCTAGATCAAGCAATTGAAATTGTAAGAAGAAGAGTTGATGAGGTTGGAACCAATGAACCAAATATTTTAAAAAGAGGGAATGATAGAATTTTAGTAGAATTGCCTGGTTTAGATGACCCTGGCAGAATAAAATCTTTATTAGGAAAAACTGCTAATTTGACTTTTCAATTTATTACTCAAAATACCGAGGAGTCTTTTGGAACTGAAAAATTAGAATTTGAAGATGGTTCTGAGAACGCAATTGTTAGTAAGCGTATTATCTTAAGTGGTGACAACTTAGTAGATGCAAAACCATCTATGAACTCTCAAACCAATGAAACAGTTGTATCTTTTACTTTGGATAGAGTAGGTGCAAAAAAATTTGGAAAAGCTACTAGTACAGGAGTTGGAAAAAGACTAGCAATTATACTTGATGGTAAAATTATTAGCGCTCCATCAGTTAGAGAGCCTATAATTGGTGGATCAGGTCAAATATCAGGAGATTTTACATTTCAATCAGCAACAGATTTAGCTTTATTATTAAGATCTGGAGCTTTACCCGCACCTCTTAACATTATTGAGGAGAGAACAGTAGGACCCGATCTTGGACAAGATTCAATTGATGCTGGGATAATGTCATTAATAATTGGTTTTATATTAGTAGTACTATTCATGATTTATAAATATAGAGTTTTTGGTGTAATTGCGAATTTAGCATTAATTTCAAATTTATTTTTACTTGTTGGTGTATTAACGATATTCGAAGCTACTCTAACATTGCCTGGAATAGCAGGAATAATCTTGACTGTTGGAATGGCAGTTGATGCAAATGTTTTAATTTTTGAGAGAATAAAAGAAGAAATTAAATCTGAGCGAAATCCAATTATTGCTTTCGATTCTGGTTATACAAAATCAAGAACTACAATTTTAGATGCAAATATTACTACATTAATAGCAGCTGTAATATTATTTTTCATGGGATCTGGTCCAATCAAAGGATTTTCAATAACATTAGGTGTTGGAATTCTAACTACGCTATTCTCTGTATACTTCATAGCGAGACTTTTTACTGCATTTTATGTGATTAAAAATAAGGAAAAAGAGAGTTTAATATAATGAGAGAAATATCGTTTAATAAGTTTTACAAATCATTCAATATTCTCTCAATTGTTCTTATTGTTACATCGCTAATTCTATTGGCGTTTAAAGGGTTAAATTATGGTGTTGATTTTAAAGGAGGTACATTAATTGAATTAAGAACTGATTTAAATTCTGCAAATATTAAAAATATTAGAGATAGTTTTAATCAATTAAATCTTGGAGATGTGTCTGTTAAAAACTTTGGAAATGACACTGACTTTATTATTAAATTTGAAAAACAAAATTCAAATGATCCAAAATTTATAGATAATATTAAAACTAAACTTTCAGGCTCAATTGGAACGGTAGATTTTAGAAGAGTTGAAAATGTTGGTCCAAAGGTAAGTGCTGAACTTTTACAATCAGGCATTATAGCTATTGCTTTATCTTTAGCAGCTATGCTTTTATATATTTGGATACGATTTGAGTGGCAATTTAGTTTAGGAGCAATTGTTGCACTTTTTCATGATGTAATCATTACACTTGGAGTTTTCTCCCTATTTTCATTAGAAATAAATTTATCAATTGTAGCAGCAGTGCTTACCATAGTTGGATACTCAATGAATGATACGGTTGTAATATTTGATAGGGTTAGAGAAAATCTAAGAAAATTTTCTGATATTAAAATTTTTGAATTAACAAATATTTCAATCAACCAAACACTATCAAGAACAATTATTACATCTGCCACTACTCTATTAGCACTTTTATCAATTTTTATTTTTGGAGGTGAAATTCTAAAAGGATTTTCATTAGCAATGATCTTGGGTGTTATATTTGGAACTTATTCTTCAATTTATATTGCAAACCCAATTTTAGTTGTCCTAAAAGTATCGCAACGAACTATAGTAAAAGAAGATAAAGATTAATATAAATTTTGAGCAGCCACCATTGAAAGTAGCATTGGCAATGAAAGAAGAGTATTTGTTCTAGAAAATAACATTGCAGTTTTTGCGGACTTTGCTTTTATCTCAGGTTCACACTCAACTATGCCTAAGGCTCTTTTTTGATTAGGCCAAATAACAAACCAAACATTAAATGCCATTATCAATCCTAACCACATACCAATACCTATTGCAGTATTTTTACCACCACCAGAACCAATACCTAAAGTCATTGCTTGATGAACATATCCATTTAAATATGCAAGAATTAAACCTGAAACTACTGTAACTAAAGCTGCCCATCTAAACCAGAATAGGGCGGATGGAGCTATTACTTTTCCAATAGCAGGTTTCTGTTCATCTGGTATTTTTGGCATATTAGGTATTTGAACGAAATTGAAATACCACAGTAATCCAATCCACATAGTTGCTACAATCACATGAATATATCTGAATACCCAGCTCCAGAATAAAACATCAATATCAAATCCTCCATTCGCAAAGTACAAACCTAAAAAAAGAATTACAGATATTCCTAAAGATAAATGAACTGTTTTTGATAATGATTGTAGAATCGAAATCATAAAAATTAATTATACAATGTTTTTTTTACAATATTAAGCAGTTTTTTTAAATTTTGTATTTAAAAGAGGTTTTAGAAATTTTCCAGTGTAACTACCGTCAACTTTTGCCACATCTTCAGGTTTTCCTTCAGCTATAATATTTCCTCCCTTAACACCTCCCTCTGGACCCATATCAATAATATAATCGGCAGTTTTAATTACATCTAGATTATGCTCAATAACAACTACACTATTTCCTGTAGCAACAAATGTATGTAGAATTTCTAATAATTTCTTAATATCATGTTGATGCAAACCAGTTGTAGGTTCATCTAGAATATACATTGTTCTTCCAGTTGATCTCTTTGATAATTCTTTTGCTAATTTAATTCTTTGTGCTTCACCACCTGATAGAGTAGTTGCTTGTTGTCCAATTTTGATATACCCAAGTCCAACTTTCTTAAGTGTTAGAAGTTTTGTTTTAATATTTGATATATTCTCAAAATACTCACAACCTTCATCAACTGTCATATTCAACACATCAGCAATACTCTTATCTTTAAATTTAATTTCTAATGTTTCTCTATTATATCTTGTTCCCTTACAATCATCACAAGTAATATATACGTCAGGTAAAAAATGCATCTCATATGTGATTACTCCATCACCTTCACAAGCCTCGCACCTTCCACCTTTAACGTTAAAAGAGAAACGACCTGGTTTGTAACCACGACTTTTAGACTCTGGTAAGTTTGTGAACCAGTCTCTTATTGGCCCAAATGCACCAGTATATGTTGCAGGATTTGACCTTGGTGTTCGTCCAATTGGAGATTGATCAATATCGATAACTTTATCAATTAACTCAATACCTTTAAAACCTCTAAAAGGTTGAGGAATTTTTCTAGATTTATTATTATTTAGTGTAAGGTTTAAAGCGTTGTAAAGAGTTTGAAGAACTAAAGTTGATTTACCACTTCCTGACACCCCTGTAACACAAGTAAAACTACCTAATGGAATTTTAAGATTAACATTATTTAAGTTATTACCACTTGCACCATTGATTTCTAAAAATCTTCCATTTTTTGCAAGTCTTCTATTTTTTGGAATTGGTATAAAGCTTTTATTTGATAAATATCTTCCAGTAATGCTATCATTATTTTTCAAAATTTCTTCATAACAACCTTGTGCAACTACTTGACCACCTTTATTCCCAGCTTCTGGCCCAAGATCAATTATATGGTCTGCGTTTTCCATTGTTTCAGTATCGTGTTCAACAACAATCACAGTGTTACCAAGATCTCTTAATCTTTTTAAAGCATCAATTAATTTAACATTGTCTTTTTGGTGCAATCCAATTGATGGTTCATCTAAAACATATAAAACTCCTGTAAGTCCTGAACCAATTTGAGATGCTAGTCTAATTCTTTGAGCTTCTCCACCCGATAGAGTTCCAGACTCTCTTGAAAGTGTTAAATAATCAAGACCAACGTTTAATAAAAAATCTAACCTTTCATTTATTTCTTTTAATATGTGCTGTGCAATTTTTAATTGTTTTTTATCTAGATTGTTATTTAAAGATCTAAACCATTCTTTTGCATCGTAAATTGATTTTTCTGTTACTTCGCTAATGTTAAGTTCGTTAATCTTGACACATAAAGCCTCATCTTTTAACCTTTGACCGTTGCATCTTTCACATTTTGTATCAGATTGATATTGAGCTATTTCCTCTCTTTTCCAATCACTATCAGTCTCTAAATATCTTCTCTCTAAATTATTAACAACACCTTCAAAAGTTTTCTTGTGAGAATATTTTTCATAACCATCATCATAAGTAAATTTTATCTCCTCATCATCAGATCCAAAAAGTATTACATCTTTTATTTTTTTTGAAAGTTTTGACCATTTTTCATCAAGTGAAAATCCATAATGTTTTGCTAAAGATGCTAAAGTTTGGGCGTAATACATAGATGAAGATTTTGACCAAGGTTCAATTGCTCCATCTGCTATACTTTTTTTTTCATTAGGAACCACTAATTTTGGATCTACATTAAGTTTTACACCAATACCTTCACACTCTTCACAAGCACCGTAGGGACTATTAAATGAAAAAAGTCTAGGCTCAATTTCTTCAATGGTAAATCCACTTTCTGGACAAGCAAATTTTGTAGAAAAAATTAGTTTTTCTACTTTTCGGTATTTTTTTGGTAATGTTTCGTTTTCATATTCAACAAACAATAAACCATTTGCTAAATTAACAGCAGTTTCTACACTTTCAGCTAATCGATTTCCAAGTGATGAATTAATAACAATTCTATCTACTAGTATAGATATATCATGTTTAACTTTTTTATTTAATTCTGGTACATTGTCAATTTCATAAAGCTGGTCTTCTATTTTAATTTTTCTAAAACCTCTTTTTTTATAATTTAAAATATCTTTTTTATACTCACCCTTACGACCTCTAACGACTGGAGCATATAAGAAGATTGTAGATTTTTTTGGCAGTTCTTTAATTTTATCAACAATTTGGCTTATAGTTTGAGATGTAATTGGTTTACCAGTAAATGGCGAATAGGGCACGCCAGCTCTTGCATAAAGTACTCTCATATAATCATAAATCTCAGTTACAGTAGCAACGGTTGATCGTGGATTTTTTGATGTATTTTTTTGTTCAATTGAAATTGCTGGACTTAATCCTTCTATCAAGTCAACATTCGGTTTTTTCATTTTATCTAAAAACTGTCTTGCATATGCAGATAAACTTTCCACATATCTTCTTTGACCTTCTGCATATATAGTATCGAATGCTAGAGATGATTTTCCAGAACCAGACAGACCAGTAATAACAACAAATTTATCTTTTGGAATCTCTAGTGAGATGTTCTTTAAATTGTGCTCTTTTGCACCCTTAATAACTATCTTTTTAAGCATAATTTTTGTTGCTTTAGATTAATAAAATTAATATTCAACTTAATAAGTGATATAAATAAACATATCAGATATAAAATATTATGGCAGGTAGTTTAAATAAAGTACTTTTAATCGGTCGATTAGGCGCAGATCCAGAAGTGAAACAAATGGTAAATGGCAAAAGTGTTGCAAGATTAAGCCTTGCAACTAGTCAATCCTGGAAAGATAAAAACACAGGAGAAAAAAAAGAGAAAACAGAATGGCATAGAGTGGTTGTATTTAACGAGGGACTAGTTAGTGTCGTTCAACAGTATCTCAAAAAAGGCGCACAAGTATACGTTGAAGGACAACTTTCAACACGAAAATGGAAAGATGAACAGTCTGGTCAAGATAAGTATTCGACAGAAATTTTAATACAAGGTTATAATTCTTCTTTAACAATGTTAGGTGGTGGAAATCAAAATTCGATCCCTTCTCAAGATAATAAACAAAATTTTGAAGACAATAGCATTGCTCAAAACGATATGGACGATGATATTCCATTCTAGTTTTTATGCAAAAAAACGAGGCACCTAAAGATTTAAATATCAAACCAATTTCAATGTATGATGAAATGAGTTCGTCATACTTGTCTTACGCAATGAGCGTTATAATAAGTAGAGCTCTACCTGATGTAAGAGATGGTTTAAAACCAGTACATAGAAGAATTTTGTATGCAATGCATAAGGGAGGTTTTGATTGGTCAAAACAATTTAGAAAATCTGCAAGAATAGTCGGAGATGTAATTGGTAAATATCATCCACATGGTGATCAAGCCGTATATGACGCTTTAGTTAGAATGGTTCAAGATTTTTCAATGAGCCTTCCATTAATTGATGGTCAAGGAAATTTTGGTTCAATTGATGGTGATCCACCAGCTGCTATGAGATATACAGAAACAAGATTAGCAAAAATAGCTCAATTTTTATTAGACGACATAGAAAAAGATACAGTTTCATTCAAAAGTAATTATGATGAAACAGAACAGGAACCAGATGTCCTTCCCGCACAGTATCCAAATTTATTAGTTAATGGAGCAGGAGGAATTGCTGTCGGTATGGCAACAAGTATACCTCCTCATAATTTAGGTGAAGTTGTAGATGCTACTTTAGCTTTAATCAAAAATAAGGACATAAAATTAGGTGAATTGATGAAACATGTCCCTGGTCCAGATTTTCCAACTGGTGGTATTATTATTGGCAAAGATATTATTAAACAAGGTTATAAATCTGGCCGAGGTTCTTTTAAAATCAGAGGCGATATTAAGATTGAGCAAGCTAAAGGGGGTAGAGAAAGATTAGTAATAACCTCCATACCTTATCAAGTAAACAAATCTGTTTTAAATGAGAGAATAGCTGAATTAGTAAGAGAAAAAAAAATTGAAGGAATTAGAGATATAAGAGACGAGTCTAATAGAGAAGGAATTAGAGTTGCAATTGATTTAAGATCAAGTGTTGAACCTGAAACAATTAAAAGACAATTATATAAATATACATCCATTGAAAGTTCATTTGGTTTCAATACTTTAGCTATTGTAGATAACAAACCAAAGACTTGTAATTTAAAAGATTTTTTAGAAAATTTTTTAAAATTTAGAGAAGATGTAGTAATAAAAAAAACTAAATATGATCTAAAAAAAGCAGAAGATCGTGTTCATATTTTAATCGGATTATCGGTCAGTGTTGAAAATATAGATAAAGTAATAAAAATAATAAGACAATCCAAAAATCCTGAAGAGGCTAAGAATTCACTATTAAAAACAAAGTGGAAGATAAACAAGTCAGCAAAATTGATTAAATTAGTTGATAATAAAAATTATAAAGGAACTTATAGTTTATCTAATGAGCAAGTTGTATCTATTCTTGAGTTAAGATTACAGAAACTTACTGCTTTAGGAATAAACGAAATTGAAGTAGAAATAAAAAAATTAGCTGAATTAATAACTCAATATAAAAAAATTATTAATTCTAAAGCAGAGTTACTAAAAGTTATTAGTGCTGACTTGCAACAAATCAAAGATAAATTTTCTGAACCAAGAAGAACACAAATAATTGATGCCGTATTAAATTATGATATTGAAGAAACTATTCAAAAAGAGGCTGTAATCATTACAATTACGTTACAAGGATATATTAAACGTGGTGCATTAAGTAATGTAAAACAACAAAAAAGAGGTGGAAAAGGAAAAACAGGTATTAAAACTAGAGATGAAGACTCAGTAGTTCAAACCTTATCAGTCAATACACATACTTCAGTTCTATTTTTCTCTACAGAGGGATTGGCATACAAAATTAAAGCTTGGAAGATACCTGAAGGATCTGCATCATCAAAAGGTAAATCTTTATTCAACATTCTACCACTTAAAAATCACCAATCTATTAGCTCAATTATGCCTTTTCCAGATGAAAATGTTGATACAAAAGGAATGCATATTATTTTTGCTACAGCCAAAGGAAAAATTAGAAAAAATAATTTAGAGGATTTTAGTTCTATTAATCAATCAGGTAAAATTGCTATGAAATTAGATAGTGATGACAAAATTATCGGTGTAAAAATTTGCAAAGATGATCAAGACATTATTTTAAGCACAAAGTTTGGAAAATGCATCAGATTTGAATCTAAAAAATTGAGAGTATTTAAAGGTAGATCGTCTAAAGGCATTAAAGGTATAAATTTATCTGACAAAGATGCAATCGTATCATTATCTATAATTGATCATGATCAAAAAATTCCAAAAAAATCCTCAAAAGATGGATTATCAGAGGTAAAGGCTAAAGAAAAATTTATACTCTCAATTACAGAGAATGGTTATGGAAAAAGAACTTCCCATTATGATTTTCGAGTAACCAATAGAGGTGGAAAAGGTATAATTGGTATTGTCAACTCATCAAGAAATGGAAATGTATCATCATCTTTCCCAGTTTTTGAGGGTGATCAAATATTAATATCAACTGACAAAGGTAGAGTTATCAGAACTACTGTTAAAGAGATAAGAGTAGCAGGAAGAAACACTCAAGGAGTTAGAATTATTAAACTTTCTGGTGATGAAAAAGTAGTTTCGGCTATTAAATTAGATGATAATTTAATTTAATGAAAAATATTGCAATATATCCTGGTACTTTTGATCCTATAACCTTTGGTCATATAGATGTAATTAAAAAAGCTTTAAAATTTGTAGACAAAGTTGTTGTAGCAATTTCTGATGGAAACCAAAAAAATTTTTTATTTCCAATCGATGAGAGAGTAGATATTGTTAAGAAAGCTTTGTTCTCTGATCTTAAATTTACCAAAAAAAATATCGATGTTATTACATTTAATTCACTAACAACAGATTTGTGCAAAAAATATAAATCAAATATTATTCTAAGAGGTCTTAGAGCTGTTTCAGATTTTGAATATGAGTTTCAATTAGCTGGAATGAATAGAAAACTTTACAATAAAATAGAAACAATATTTTTAATGTCTGATGTTGAGAATCAAATTATTTCCTCAAGATTTGTAAAAGAAATCGCTCAACATAATGGAGATTTAAAAAAATTTACAACTAAGAGTACAATCAAATCTTTAAAGGAGAGATATGCTTAAATATATAAATATATTATTATTTATTTTATTAACTTTAACCTCAAAACTAAATGCAAAGGAGAATATAATGATTTTAAAATTAAAAGATGGAGATGTTAAAATAGAAATGTTTCCAGATGTTGCCCCTAATCATGTAAAAAGAATTACTGAGTTAGCTAACAGTGGTAAATATGATAATGTAGTATTTCATAGAGTTATTGATGGCTTTATGGCTCAAACAGGAGATGTAAAATTTGGAAATTCCTCATCATCCGATTTTAATCTGCAAAGAGCAGGAATGGGCGGATCTGACTTACCTGATTTAAAACAAGAATTTAATGATTTGCCCCATGAACGCGGCACTGTATCTATGGCAAGATCTTCTGATCCAAACAGTGCTAATAGTCAATTTTTTATTTGTTTTGAGTCAGCCTCTTATTTAGATAGAAACTATACAGTCTTTGGTAAAGTTATTGAAGGAATGGAGTTTGTAGATAAAATTAAAAAAGGTGATGGTCCTAATGGATCAGTTTCTGAACCAGATAAAATAATTAGTTTTAAGTCTGAATAAAAATGAATGGCATTAAAAAAATTTAATTTTAATGTTAATCATACTGAAAACCATTCACGAGTAGGAGTTATTGAAACCCATAGAGGTGATATTAATACACCTGCTTTTATGCCTGTTGGTACACAGGCGACCGTAAAAGGCGCATTCATAAAAGATGTAGTTCAAACTGGAAGCGAAATAATATTGGGAAACACCTATCACCTAATGTTAAGACCAGGTGTTGATAGAATTTCAAGCGTTGGAGGTTTGCATGAATTTATGAATTGCAACCTTCCTATATTAACTGACTCTGGTGGATTTCAAGTAATGTCATTATCAAAATTTAATAAAATTGATAGAGAGAAGGGTGCTATTTTTCAATCTCATATTGATGGTAATAAGTTTATTTTAAGTCCTGAGGAGAGTATTAGAGTTCAAAAGTGCCTCAACTCAGACATAGTAATGGTAATGGATGAATGTCCAAAAAAAACTGATGATTTTGAGAAAATTAAAAAATCAATGGATTTATCTATGTATTGGGCAAAAAGATCAAAAAATGCATTTGGCGACAATCCTCACAAAGGTTTATTTGGAATAGTTCAAGGCGGTCTGTTTAATGACTTAAGATTAAAATCACTAGAGCAGCTTATAGATATTGATTTTGATGGGTATGCGATGGGTGGTTTGGCGGTTGGAGAAACCCAGAAAGAAATGTTTGATGTATTGGATGGAGTTAAAGATTATTTACCAAAAGATAAACCTAGATATCTTATGGGCGTTGGTACTCCCTCAGACATTATTGGTGCAGTTAAAAGAGGTATTGATATGTTTGATTGTGTATTACCAACACGATCTGGCAGAACTGGTTTGGCATTCACATGGAATGGAAGAGTACAAATAAGAAATGCAAAATATCAAAACGATAATTCGCCTCTAGATTTAAATGTTTCTAAATTTGACTTAAATAAGTACTCAAAAAATTATTTGAATCACTTATTTAATACTAATGAAATGTTAGCATCTATGCTGTTAACTTTAAATAATATTAACTTTTATCAGGAGTTGATGAGTGAGATTAGAAAAAATATTAAAAATGGAACTTTTGAAGAATTTCACGATAAGTATATTAACATTCTGTAAAAATTATCCATTGATAAATGGATAAAAATCAATATAAGGACCCCCGTTGGGCCGTTAGCTCAGTTGGTAGAGCAATTCCCTTTTAAGGAATGGGTCGATGGTTCGAGTCCATCACGGCTCACCAATTTTAAGAAATTGGTGGATATTCTAAAGTTACCTCATTTATCCAAGAGGTGATGTTATTTATTCTATTGGTTGAGGAAGGATGTGTACTCATGAATTCCGGTGGTTCCTTACCTTTATTAGCTTCTCGCATTCTCTCCCAAATTTTTACTGTCTCTCTTATGTCATAGCCAGATAATGACGCAAATATTAAACCTAAGTAATCAGCTTCACTCTCTTGTTTTCTATTAAAAGGATTCATAATTCCAATTTGAGATAACAAACCAACTGTATCCATCCCAGTTGTTCTATTTACATTAGATACAGCACCTTTAGTTGCAATATCTAAAATTTTTGTACCCACATTTAATAACGTTCCTCTACTTGCTCTTTCAACTGAGTGTTTTGCTACTGCATGAGCTATTTCATGACCCATTACAGCAGCTAATCCATTATCATTTTTTGTAATATCAAGCATACCTGTATAAACCGCAATTTTTCCACCAGGCATACACCATGCGTTTTTTACTTTTTTGTTTTCTATTAAAATATACTCCCATCTAAAATTAGCTGTTGGATCCGGTTGATTACTTCTTGCAAAATATTCAGTTATTGAATTTTCAATTTTTGAGCCGATATTTTTTATTTTATTTAAAGTTGTAATATCTTTGCTAAGCTTTTCTTTTTCTTTCACTTTTTCGTATAATTGTTCTGCTTGAGCGTTAAGTTTTGCCTCAGGTATAAGTCTTAACTGTTTTCTTTCTGTTATAGGAACACTTGTACAGGCATGAAGACCAAAAGATGCACATCCACACCCCATTAAATATATGAAATTTCTTCTATTCACTTTTACTCACAATTATATTACATGTAACTAATAAACAACTATATGATTTTAAATAACAAGATTTTAGTTTTCTTATTTGTTCTTGCAGTATCATTTGTAATTTATTCAAGTTATAATTAAAATATGGCAAAATTTAAAAGAAAAAGCATATCTTTATTTGCTAAATTAAGAAATTATTTTATCACAGGAATAGTCGTATTAATTCCAATTGGTATTACACTCTATTTAACAAAATTTTTTATCTCTGTTTCTTCTAAACTAATACCTTATGAGCTAAACCCAAATACTTATTTGCCATTTGCTATCCCAGGTCTTGAAATAGTTCTTGCAATTATTTTTATAACCTTAGTTGGAAGTTTATCCTTATCATTTATAGGAAAAAAAATTTTACAATTCGTAAACGATTTATTTAAAAGAATTCCTATTCTTCGAACTATTTATTCAGCGATAGGACAGATGACAGAGTCGTTAGCTCCTAAAAAGGGAGATAGAAAAAGTGTAGTTTTAATTGAATATCCCAGAAAAGGAAGCTGGGCAGTTGGATTTGCAACTAAAGACAATGAAGGAGAAATCTCAAAAAAAACAAACAAAAATCTTGTTAATGTATTTGTTCCAACAACACCAAATCCAACTAGTGGATTTTTACTAATGTTTCCAAAAGAAGAGGTTTTATATTTAGATATGAGTTTTGAGGAGGCGTCTAAGTTTATTGTTTCTGCAGGTACCTCAAACCCTCAAGCTAAATAATATCATTTAAGATTGAAGCACGATCATAAAGTTTAAGTAATTTATAATACTCACCAATCTGTTTATCTTTTAGCTCAATTTTTTTAACCTCTTTTTCTGCTAATATAAAAAGATCTTTATGTAAAATAGGATCTGCCAATTTAAATTTTTTTAAACCACTTTGTTTAAATCCTAATACATCTCCATAACCTCTTAAAACCATATCTTGTTCTGAAATTTCAAAACCATCATTTGAGCTTTTTAAAATATTTATTCTTTTTTTTGCATTTTCACTTAAATTTGACTTAAACATTAAAATACATGTACTTTGTTTGTCACCTCTTCCAACTCTACCTCTGAGTTGATGCAATTGTGATAACCCATATTTATTTGCATTTTCAATGATGATTACATTTGCATTTGGGAAATCAATTCCTACTTCAATAACAGTTGTTGACACCAATACATCAATTTTTTTATTTAAAAAATCATCAAGAACTTTATTTTTTTCATCCTTTTCCATTGATCCATGAATTAGGCCAATTTTGTTTTTAAAATATTTTTCTAAAAATTTACTCTTTTCAACAGCAGACTGATGATCAAGTTTCTGTGATTTTTCAATAAGTGGGCAAACCCAAAATATCTGATTACCAGAGGAAATTTCTTTTTTACAAAATTTTATAATTTCATCTACTTTTGTTTCTAATTTACTATAAGTGGTTATTGCTTTTCTATTTTTTGGTTTTTCTTTAATTAAAGTAACATCCATATCTCCATAGATTGTCATTATCATAGTACGAGGTATCGGGGTTGCTGACATGACAAGTACATCGCAATTATTGCCACCTTTGTCTGACAATTCTTTTCTTTGTCTTACACCAAATTTATGTTGTTCATCGATAATAATTAAACCAAGATTTTTATAATCTACCTTTTTTTGAAAAAGGGCATGTGTGCCAATGATCAATTTTATTTTATTTTGTTTTATATTTTCTAATGTGCTTTTTTTTTGTTTATATTCAGTTTTTCCTGTTAATAGTTCAATTGATATATCTTTTCCAAATAAATCTGATGCAAAATTATAGTGTTGTTTAGCTAGTATTTCAGTAGGAACCATCAAAGCTACTTGAAAACCTGATTTTATAACATTCAACGCAGCAATTAGTGCAATTATTGTTTTTCCTGATCCTACATCACCTTGAAGTAGCCTAAACATTCTTTGTTTTGATTTGAGGTCATTATTTATTTCTTTCATTGCCTTTATTTGATCATTTGTAAGTATAAATTTGAATTTTTTTAAATATTTCTGACAAATATTTGGATCAAAAATCTTTTCTTTTTTTTTTATTTTCTTAATTTTTTTTCTTATTTCAGATGAGATTAAAAAGTTTGAGATAATTTCATCAAAAATTAATCTTCTTAGGTAATCTGAATTCTGAAGATTTTCAATTTCCTCACTGTGTATCTTTCTAATGGATTGATCCCAACTTACATTATTGAAATAGTTTAAAATTTCTGCGTTATGCCATTCTTTAAGTACAGGCATATTTTTAAATATGATTTCAATAGTTTTATTATATTTTGAAGCTGTGAGTCCTTCCGTCAGACTATAAGTATTTATATCTTTTATATTTCCATCCTCTGTCTCTGACACTAATTTTGGATTAGTTATTTGATATTTACCCTTATAAAAACCTACTTTTCCATAAATAATTATTTCTTGATCCAGAGGAAGTATTTTTTTTATGTAGCCTTCAAAACTATTAAAGAAAATACAATCTATTTTCTTTTCAGAAGATAAACAGTTAACCCTATTGGGCAAATTTCTTATTCTAGGAAAATTATACTTTTTCGGGACTAGTTGTATTGATTGAGTTTTGCCTATTTGTAATTGATCAATGTTTACTGTTTTTGAAGTTTCTATTTTTGAAATAGGTGCGTGCCACAATAGATCAAAAATATTTAATATTTTTTTTTTTAAAAATAATTGTGTTGTTTTTTTACCTATCCCTTTAATACTACTAATTTTTGATAAAAAATATTCATAATCCTGCATAAAGTATATATAAATCTTTATTATATGGATTCAAACAGGCAAAATCTTATTAATAAAATAAAATATAGAGCTCAGTATAGAGGCACTAAAGAAATGGACTTATTTGTTTATAAGTTTGTAAATGAAATTGTTGAAAATTTAAATTTAGAAGAATTAGAAGATTTGAATAAATTAATTAACCTTGGTGATGAAGAATTAATTAAAATTTCTGAGTCAAAAGATAACCAAAATTTATCTAAAGTCATAATAAAATTGCGAGAATTTAAAGAAAAATATTAATGGCGGAGAGACTGGGATTCGAACCCAGGAAAGAGTTGCCCCTTTGCCGGTTTTCAAGACCGGTGCTTTCAACCGCTCAGCCATCTCTCCGTGAGCTAGGTTTTATAAGTATTAATATATATTTCAACAATAAAATAGATAAGATATTAATCAAAATCTTTTTAATAATAATTTCATTATGGATAAAAAAAGTTTTAACCAAGGTTTGTTCTTAAGTGCAGTTGGATCTTTCTGGTGGGGCTTTTTTGGTGTTTTATATTTTAAGTATATTTCTTTTGCAGGTCATATAGAAGTTGTTGTGCATAGAAGTTTGTGGACTGCAGTTACACTTTTAGTAACAACAATTATTTTTTCAAAATGGAAGATTTTTAAGGAAATTATATCTAATAAAAAACAATTATTTATTCTATTTTTATCTGGGGTATTAATATTTTTAAATTGGGCAGTTTGGATTTATGCAGTTTCATCCAATCAAGTTATTAATGCAAGTTTTGGATATTTTATCATGCCGATATTAAGTGTTTTTTTAGGATATTTTTTTTTTAAAGAAAAATTAAATAAGAAAAGATTTGTTTCTATTTTGTTAGTTTTAGTTTCAATATTTTATATCTTTCTGATTGACTTTAAATCTATACCATGGGTTGGAATATCAGTTGCTTTAAGTTGGGGTTTTTACAACTTACTCAGAAAAAAAATATCAGTATCAACAGATATTGGTTTATTTATAGAAAGTTTATTTATCTTGCCTTTTATACTAATAGTTTTTTATTTTATTACTCAAAATAACTTTAATGACTTCTCACTATCAAATCCTATTTTGATGTTAATTCTTATGATGGCAGGCCCAATGACAGTGATTCCATTATTTTTATATGTAAGAGGTGTAGAATTGTGTGGTCTTGGACCTACAGGTATGATTTTTTATATTACACCCACATTACAATTTATTTTAGGGTATTTTTTGTTCAATGAGCCTTTCAATATTAACCAGTTAGTTAGTTTTATTTTAATATGGATTGCTGTATTCATTTATATTAGAGATTTATATGAAAATAACTAAATTATTTATAATAAATATAATCTTTTTTTTATTTAGCTTTAAATTTTTATCTGCCTCAGATTTTGAAAATTGGAAAATTGACTTTAAAAAAAAGGCTCTAGATGAAGGTATTAGTATAAAAACACTAAATAGAGTAATAGATAATACAAGATTTCTTCCTGATGTAATTAAATATGACAGATATCAACCTGAATTTTATGAGGATACTTATACTTATATATCAAAACGAACATCTCAAAAAAAAGTTGCTAAGGGCAGAAATCTTTATAATTCAAACCAAAAATTAATTGAAATTGTATCTAACGAGTTTTTAGTTGATAAAAATCTTTTATTAGCATTGATGGGTATAGAAACTAATTTTGGAACATATCTTGGAAAAATGGATATTGTTTCTTCGTTAGCTACACTAAGTTTTGATAAAAGACGTAGCAAATTTTTTACATCGGAACTCATAACTTTATTAAAATTAGTTGATGCAAATATAATTGATCCTGACACTTTATTTGGATCTTGGGCTGGAGCTTTTGGAAATTTTCAATTTATGCCATCAACAATTACTAACCACGCAATTGATTATAACAATGATAAAAAAATTGATTTAAAAAATATTGAAGATTCATTTGCATCAGCTGCTAATTATATAAAAAATTTAGGGTGGAAAAATGATATTCCATGTTTTTATAAAATAAATCTAAAAGATGATATCCCATTAGAATTTTTAAATACTTCAGCAAAAAAACTAAATAATAAAAGAAAAGTAAAGTATTTTTCAAAGTACATTGAAAATAGTGATTATTTAAAACAATTTAATAATCTTAATTCAGCAATTATTACACCTGATGTTGACATTGTTGAAAATGCAAAAAAGTTTTCACCTGCTTATATAGTTTTTGATAATTATGATTTAATATTAAAATGGAACAGGTCATTAAGATTTGCATTAGCTGTTTGTACCTTAAGAGATAAATTCAAAGATGAATTATAAAATTCCTCTTATACTTCTTTTAACTTTTTTATTTGCATGTGAACAAAGGTATACTAATTTAGAATATAACAGTAATTTTGAAAACTTTTCAAACAAAGGTTTTGCCTTAATTTTTGATGAGCAACTTTATAAAAACAAAATTGTTAATAAAAAAATAGATGAAAGATCGCTTATAATTTTTAATAATAAATTGAAATATGATACTCCAGTAAAAGTAACAAATTTATTAAATGGAAAATATATTTTAGCTAAAATAGGTAAAAAATCTAAATATCCTTTTTTTTATAATGCTGTTATATCTAAAAGAATAGCAGAAGAATTAGAAATTGATCTATCAGAGCCTTATATTGCCGTTCAAACAATAAATACCAGTGGTGCATTTGTTGCAAAGAAAGCTAAAACATTTAAAGAAGAGAAAAAAGTAGCAGATAAAGCTCCTGTAGATGGCATTACTATTGAAAATTTGGGCGATGAAACAAATAAAATAAAAAAAACAAATAAATTAAAATTAAAAAAGAAGGAGTTTAATTATATCATTAAATTTGCAGACTTATATTTTGAAGATTCGGCTCTAATTCTTAAAAAAAGATTAATTGATGAGTACAACTTAAGTAATATTTCAATAGATAAAATAAATAATAATGTTTATAGGGTTTATAAAGGACCCTTTGATAATATAAAGTCTATTAAAATTGAGTTCGATAAAATAAATCTAATGGACTTTGATAATATAGATATAATTAAATTATAAAATGCAAAATTCTATAAAACTTATTTTAATCTTATTTTCTTTAATTTTATTTTCATCCAAATCAAATGCAATAATTAGCGTAAATGCTAAAACTGCAATACTACAAGATTATTTATCTGGTGAAATTCTTTATGAAAAGGATGCAGACCTTTCAATATATCCTGCGTCTATGACAAAAATTATGACTTCAATTATTGCTTTTGATTTAATTAAAAAAGGAGAACTTACACTAGATGAAAAATTTATAGTATCTGAAAATGCTTGGAGGCTATCTACAGCAGGATATTCGTCTATGTTTATAATGGTTGGAGATGAAGTATCAGTTGAAAATCTTTTAAGAGGTATAATAGTTGCATCAGGTAATGATGCCTGCATTGCATTGGCAGAGGGTATCGCAGGTACAGAGGAGGAATTTGCAGTATTAATGACTGAAAAGGCGCTTGAGATAGGGATGGAAAATACTAACTTTTCAAATTCATCAGGTATCAATGACCCAAATAATTACTCTACAGTTCGAGATATTTTAATAATGTCTAATTACTTAATCAAAAATTACCCAGAATATTATCATTACTACAAAGAAAAAGAATTTACATGGGATAGAACTGGTGGTGATCCTATTACTCAAGGAAATAGAAATCCTTTATTGTATAAAAATATGGGAGCTGATGGAATTAAAACTGGTTATCTTGCAGTTGAAAAATATTCATTAGCATCCTCAATAAAAAAAAAGAACAGAAGATTAATTGCAGTTGGAAGTGGCTTTAATTCAAAAAATGATAGATCTAAGCAATCCGCAAAGTTGTTGACTTGGGGATTAACAAAATTTGATACAATTTTAATTGGCAAAAAAAACGATGTGATATCAGAGTTGGATGTATGGCAAGGTAGACAAAAAAAAGTTAAAGCATATATTTCATCGGATATCTATAAAACAATTCCTAAGGCAAAAAAAAAATATCTAAAAGTAACAGTTAATTATGACGGACCTCTGGAGGCACCGATAGAAAAAAATGATGTCATTGGAAAAATGAAGATTACTTATAAAGATGAGGTAGTTGGTAACTATGATTTATTTGCATCGGAAAGTGTTCAAAAACAAAATATAATTTCCCGTATCTTAAGCTCAATAAATTTTTTAATATGGGGCGATGTATAAAAAAAAATACCCTGTAATTATTTTTGAAGGAATAGAAGCCTCAGGAAAATCAACAAATATTAATAATTTTTCAAAATTTTTAAAAAAAAATAAATATCAATTTATAAAAATAAGAGAGCCCGGGGGTACAAAATTTTCAGAAAAACTAAGAAAAATAATGTTATCAAAGAGCAATAAATTAGATAAAAAAACTGATTTACTGTTAATCTTAGCCTCTAGATCTGAAAACGTTTCAAAAATTATTTACAAAAATTACCAAAAAAAAATAATCTTAATAGATAGGTTTTCAGATTCTACCATAGCTTACCAGCATTACGGTATGGGTTTAAATTTGAATATAATAAAAAATTTAAATTCCTATATAATTGGTAAATTTAAACCAGATCTTACCTTTTTATGTACTGTAAATAACAAGAATATGAATAACAGACTAAAAATAAGATCAAATAACAATAGATATGATAATTTTAAAAATAGCTTTTACAATAAAGTTCAAAAAGGTTTTCTTAAATTATCAAAAAATAAAAAAAAATATGTTTTATTAGATTCGAATAATTCGACACCTGCTGAAAATTTAAATAGAATTATCAAAGAATTTAAAAAAATAACAAAATAATTAAATGTCAAATACACTAATAGGCTTAGGCGATGTTTTGAATGATTTAATTAACTTACATAATTCAAATAGACTTCCAAATAAATTATTATTAAGTGGGACACAAGGAATAGGGAAAGGAGTATTATCCAAACACCTTCTAAATTATATTCTGTCTAAAAACGAGCCGTTTGAATATGATCTAAAAAAACTCCAAATAAATCCTAGTAATAAATCTTTTAAATTACTTGAAAGTAATGCACATCCCAATGTTTTTAAAATTCATAAAAAAAAGGATAAAAAAAATATTGATATAGGCCAGATAAGAGAAATGATTAAATTTCAAAATAGTTCATCATTTAATAATAAAACACGATTTGTATTAATTGAGGATGCAGATCTGCTTAATGTAAATTCTATAAATGCATTATTAAAATCTCTTGAAGAGCCAAATAACAATTTTTCTTTTATTTTAACATATAATTCAAATAAAACCGTCTTAGAAACTTTAAAATCAAGATGCATAGAATTCAAAGTAAATTTAAAAAATGAATTTGTAGAAAATATTGTTAACTCTTACTTTTCTGAAAATGTATATGATCAAATTTCTTTAGATTTTAAAAATTACTATCATAATCCAGTTTTTTTAATTAATTTGTCAATTTATTTTAATGAAAATAACTTAGATATTCAAAATTTTAGCATTGAAGATTTATTATATGAAATCACAATAAACCCATCACATTTAAAAGATGAATTTATATTATTAAATCTTAATCTTTTTATTGAATTATACTTTTATAAAAATATAAATGCTCAAAAAAAAAATATTTTTAAAGCAAAAGAATATTTTCTAAAAAAATTATCAAACGTCAAAAAATATAATCTTGATATCGAGACTTTTTTTTTAGAATTTAAAGATTTATTAAAATGAGTAAAAATTTCTATATAACCACACCTATTTATTACCCTTCAGCAAAACCACATATGGGACATGCTTATTCTAGTATTGTTTCAGACTTTTTTGCAAGGTTTAAAAGAAATGACGGTTATTCTGTTCAATTTTTAACTGGTACCGACGAACACGGTTTAAAAATTCAAAGAACTGCAGAAAAAAACAATATGAAACCACAAGATTTTTGTGATCAAATATCTAAAACTTTTGAAAATTTGTCTAAGACTCTAAATTTATCAAATACTGATTTTATTAGAACTACCGAACAAAGGCATATTAAATCTGTTCAACACTTATGGAAAATTCTAGAGGATCAAAATCAAATTTATATGTCTAAATATGAGGGCTGGTATTCCGTTTCTGACGAAGCATTTTATCAACCTGATGAAATAGAAAGTAAAGAAAATAAACATTTTGTAATAAGTTCTGGTTCCCCAGTTGAGTGGGTTGAGGAGGAATCCTTTTTTTTTAAATTATCTGAATGGGAAAAACCATTACTAAAATTTTATGATGAAAATCCAAAATTTATCTTACCAGAGGGAAGAAGGAATGAAGTCATTAGTTTTGTTAAAAATGGTTTAAAAGATTTGTCTGTTAGCAGAAAAACATTTTCCTGGGGTATTAAAATTCCTTCAAATAATGACCATATTATTTATGTATGGCTAGATGCACTTACCAATTATTTAAGTGCTTTAAATTATCCAAATACTAAAGACGAATTATATAAAAATTTTTGGCCTGCTGATGTTCATATAATTGGAAAAGATATATTAAGATTTCATGCAATTTATTGGCCAGCTTTTTTAATGGCAGCCAAATTACCTTTGCCTAAAAGAGTTTATGGCCATGGTTGGATATTATCTGGTGATGAAAAAATGTCTAAGTCAAAGGGGAACATACTCGATCCATTAGAAATTATAGATGTATATGGGCTAGATACACTTAGATATTATCTTTTAAAAGAGGTTTCCTTTGGCAATGATGGAAATATATCTCAAGAAAAGCTTGAAAGTTGTATAAATAGTGATTTAGCAAATAATTATGGAAATTTATGTCAAAGAGTTTTGGCTTTTTGCGAAAAAAATTGTGGTTCGAAAATCCCAACTAATGATTTTATAAATGATGATTTGGAGATTTTGAAAAATTTCGAAAATCTAGCATATTTGAGAGATTTAATAGACAATCAAAACATCAATGATTATATGAAATTTATTATAGATATGCTTTTTTCATCAAATAAATATTTTAATGATCAAGAACCTTGGAAGAAAAAAAATGATAAAAATAGATTGAATACAATTGTTTATACTGCTTTAGATCTAATTAGAAAAATTTCTATACTATTAAATCCTGTTATACCTGATACAACTTTAAAAGTTCTAAAAATATTTGACATTAATGACGACAAACTAAAATTTGAAGATATTGATAATCATAAATTTCTGGAAAGTGGAAAAAATATAGGAAAATTAAATATACTTTTTAAAAAGATAGAAAATGATTGATTCACATTGTCACTTAGATCACGAGCCTTTAATAAATAATCTAAACGATGTTTTAGAAAGATCTAAAAAGGTTGGAATAGATAAACTTTTAACTATTTCAACTAATGTTAACAGTTATAAAAATATTTTAAATTTAATAAAACAAGATCCTATGATTTATGGATCAATAGGAATTCATCCACACGAAGTTCAAACCTCAAATTTTGAGAAAAACTATATTGTTCAGGAGTTTAAAAAATATCAAAAAATAATTGGAGTAGGGGAGACGGGATTAGATTATTATTATGAAAATAGCCCAAAAGAAACTCAAATAAAAAGCTTTAAAATTCATATAGAGGCTTCAATTGAATGCAATTGTCCACTAATAGTTCATTCTAGAGATGCAGAAAATGAAACTTTTTCAATTTTAAATGATTATAAAAATAGCAATCCTAAAATACTTATGCATTGTTTTACTGGTTCAAAAGAGTTTGCAAAAAAACTTCTTGATCTTAATGCATATTTTTCAGCAAGTGGAATTATTACTTTTAAAAATAGTGTTGAATTACAAGATACATTTAAGTTTTTACCAAATGATAAAATATTAATAGAAACTGATAGTCCTTTTTTAGCACCTATTCCTATGAGAGGAAAAAAAAATGAGCCAAGTTTTATTCAATATACCCTTCAACACTTATCTAAACTAAAGGAGATTGATAAATCTAGCATGGATCATATTACTACCCAGAACTTTGAAACACTATTTTTCAATAATGAAAACTAGATTTACAATATTAGGGTCAGGTAGTTCTCTAGGTATACCAAGAATTGATGGATATTTTGGTAAATGTAATCCTAAAATAAAGCAAAATTTTAGATCAAGATGTTCTGCTTTAGTAACTCATGATAAATTCAATATATTAATTGATACATCTCCTGATCTAAAAACCCAATTACTAAAAAATAAAATTAAAAATATAGATAAAGTTTTTTACACACATCTACATGGTGATCAAACTCACGGTATTAATGAATTAAGAGTTTTTTTCTTAAAAAATAGAAAAAAATTAGATGTCTTTGCAGATAAAATGACTTCTAATTATTTATTAAAGTCTTTTAGTTATTGTTTCAAAAATAATCATGGTTATCCCGCAATTTTCAATCTTAACAAGTTAAAAAAAAAACATACTTTCAAGGTAAAAAAATCAAAGGTTCAAATTGAGTCTTTTCCTGTCAAACATGGAAAAATTAATAGTATATTGTATAAAATTAATAACTCATGCGCTTATGCTAGTGATGTAAGCAAAATCATTGAAAAAGACTACTCAAGACTTAAAAAATTAAATTACTTAATAGTCGATTGTCTAAGATACGATCCACATCCATCCCATTTTAATTTAGATCAAGTTTTAAATTTAGTTAAAATTATCAAACCAAAAAAAACAATTTTAACAAATATGAATAACGAAATTGATTATGTTAAGATACAGAAGCATCTGCCTAAATCTGTTGTTCCTGCCTATGATGGTATGAGCTTTCTAATATAATGGAAATATACTTAAAACTGTTTGAAGTAGTATTTCCCGTCTTTTTTATTGTAGGTATTGGCTACTATTTAGGTAAAAAAGACAAGAAATTTGATACTTCTTTCATTACAAATTTTGCGTCTAACATAGGTACACCTGCCATGGTAATATACGCTATTACCTCAACTGGAATAAATTTTCAGATTTTTAAAGACTATTTTTTCTTTTATCTTCTTGCAATTTTAGGTTTTATTATACTTGGAATTGTCATCTTATTTATGTTGAATACTAAGGATATAATAAGAGAACTTCCTCCTCTAATCCTACCTAACACTGGCAATATGGGTATACCTATATGTTTATTTGCTTATGGTGCACAAGGACTTGGGGTTGCGGCTGCAATATCATCTTTAATTGTATTACTCCATTTTACACTTGGAATTTTTTTAGCTGATAGAAAATTTAACTTTACTGTGTTGATTAAAAGTCCACCATTTTATGCAATTGTTATATCAGTGCTATTTTTGTATTTTGAAATTAATATGCCACAAGTAGTAATTAATTTGACTGAGTTATTAACATTTGCAACTATCTTTTTAATTCTTATGTCCTTAGGAATTGCTTTAACGAAATTAAAAGTTTTTTCTTTAAAAAATGCAATATTTGCATCAATAGGAAGAGTTATTTTAGGTCCATTAATAGGTTTTTTAATTATTATTTATTTTGATTTATCTGGTTTTGCAGCTGGAGTACTTCTAATTCAAGCATCAATGCCTAGTGCTGTCTTAAATTATCTTATAGCTGCCATTTATTCTCCAAAAACCATAACGGATAGTGTTGCAAGCACTATAGTTGTCTCAACAATAATGTCATTTATAACTTTACCTATTGTAATTTTTATATCGTTAAAATATTTTCCTCTATGAGGGGTGCAATAATAAATCTTTCAGCTTGGCTAATTCTGCCATTTATGGATGCAATTGCAAAATATCTTTCTTATTCTTTACCTGTATTGCAAGTAACGTGGTTTAGATTTTTTTTTAGTACTCTAATCACTTTGTTATTTATTTTTTTTTTTTCTAGAAATTCTTTAGTTTCTTCTAAAAATTTAAAGTCTCAAATTATAAGAGGTTTACTACTATTAACTTCAAGTGTATTATTCTTCTATTCAATATCGATAATCTCTTTAGCTAAAGCATTAACAATAGCTTTTATTTGTCCATTAATGGTCACTGCTTTATCACCTTATTTTTTAAAGGAGAGGGTGGGGCCAAGAAGATGGACAGCCGTTATAATAGGTTTTATAGGAGTTTTGATTGTAATTAGGCCAGGAATTGTAGAATTTAATTGGGCTAGTTTTGCAGCGCTAGGTACTGGTTTTTGTTACGCTCTATATTTAATTGTTACTAGAAAATTAAAAAACACAGATAATGGTTTATTAACATTACTAATCACAAGCACTGTTGGAACCCTAATTTTAAGTTTATATTTACCCTTTATTTGGGTTAAACCAACTTTTTCTGAATATTTATTTGCTATAAATATGGGCTTAATAGCTGCCTTAGCTCATGGTATGATTATCTTTTCCTACAATTATTCAGATGCAAGCAAACTGGCACCTTTGGGTTATTTTGAGATAATTACTAACATTTTAATTGGTTATATTTGGTTCTCTGATATTCCTGATAAGTACACTTTTATTGGCCTTTTAATTATCATTATTTCAGGTGTTTATGTGTTTAGAAGAGAGCAATCTAATAAAATGTAAAGTATACATTTATATAAAGTAGATTATTAATATATTATTGTAAACTATTGTAATTGTTATATTATTTTAATTACTTAAGGTAAAATATAATAAAGAAATATATCTGACCTATCATCTTGTCATTAAAATTTTAATTTATATTTGGAGATTTCATCCTGATAAATGACAAAACTTAATTAAAATCCTTAAAAATAAAGATAAATTAAACAATGTAACCCAATAATCTCATAAATTAATGGCATTAATTTGAGAAAGGCGAGAGTATACAATTTGAAAAATTAAATTTTTCTTAAATATTTAAATAAATACTAGATGAAAACTGGTAATTTCTATTAGTAATGCATTTATCGAATATGGCATTTAATGAGCCATAGAGGGGTCAATTTTAATGATTTATTGATATATAGTGCAACTTATAGGTGTAATATAAATATAACAACTATATATGGGTAAAAATAAAAAAACGTTGATTTTGCTTACTTTTAAACGAAAATTCCCTCTTTTTTTAAGAGTTTTTTCTTGGTTTTAATGCCTCCAGGACCTGAATATCCACCTAGGGACCCGTCAGATCTGATAACTCTATGACAAGGTATTTTAGGTGCATTTGGGTTTTTTCCAACCGCATTTGCTACAGCTCGAGCAGCTTTTGGCTTATTTATGGCTTTTGCGACATCTAAATAGGTTCTAACTTGTCCTTTTGGAATAGTTTTTAGATAATTCCAAACTTTTAACTGAAACTTAGTACCTTTTAGGATCATTTTAAAGGAAAACCCTGTTACCTTGTGCCTATTCAGGCACAAAGAACAGTAGTTTTTGGCACGTCGTTGTATGCGCTACCGCCATGCCTTCCACCTCGCTATTTTAGCGCTACTCAGCGAAGTTTTCTGCCCTCTAGGCTTGAATCTCTCGATTTTTCCCTAGATGGTCAGTTAAGAGTTGCCTCTTAATTCACCATGACGATAACATACGACCAATTTTGAGGGTATCACTTTATCGTTGAATTTAATGGTTTTTTAACACCTGTGAATAGCGTTAATAACTAAATTGGCTTAGCAATTATTAATATAAAATATGAAATATAAAACAGAACAGTCATGATACCTAAGAAATAAACCTCTATAGATTTGCCATTTTTCTTAAAGACCAAATAAGTAAGCAATGTTAATCCAAAAGATATAATCAAAAAATATATTGGCTCAATTGAGCCATCCATAGACACCATGATTATAGATTTTAAACTATTGACATTTAAAATCACTTAATATATTACTAGTGATAATTAATTGTTATCAATAGTAATAATATGAATGAGCTAACCACAGACCTAAAATTACTACATGAAGCAACTTTAAATAATCTTAAAAATTCAAAAGCTAATAATACTTTAAGAGCTTATAAATCTGATTTTAAGGATTTTGGAGCTTTTTGTGCAAAAAATGGATTGAATTCATTGCCAACCGAACCAAAAATAGTTTCTTTATACCTTACACACCTTTCAAAAAATTCAAAAATAAGCACTTTAAGAAGAAGGTTAGTATCAATAAGCATGGTTCATAAGATGAAAGGGCATTATCTAGATACTAAACATCCAATTATAGTTGAAAATTTAATGGGAATAAGAAGGGTTAAAGGAAGTATTCAAAGAGGTAAAAAACCATTACTAATCAATCATTTAAAATTACTTATTGATACAATAAATGAACAAAAAACTGAGGAAATAAAAAAATTTAGAGATAAATCATTGATATTAATTGGCTTTGGAGGTGGTTTTAGAAGAACAGAGCTAATTTCAATTGATCATGAAGATTTAGAATTTGTACCTGAGGGTCTTAAAATTACTATTAAAAAGTCAAAAACTGATCAATATGGTGAGGGAATGATAAAAGGAATACCCTACTTCTCCACTGAAAATTACTGCCCTGTTAAAAACCTAAATAAATGGCTTGAAATATCTAAGATCAAGTCTGGACCTATTTTTAGACGGTTTTCCAAAGGCTTATCGTTAACAGATAAAAGACTAACCGACCAATCTGTGGTATTATTGATGAAAGAATATTTAAATTTAGCAGGTATCGAAAATACAAATTTTGCAGGCCATAGTTTAAGATCAGGATTTGCAACTGTTGCAGCAGAATCGGGAGCAGATGAAAGAAGTATAATGGCTATGACAGGTCATAAAACCACTCAAATGGTAAGGAGATATATAAGAGAAGCAAATATTTTCAAAAATAATGCTTTAAACAAGGTTAAGTTTTAAAATATCTTTAGTTACCTGTTTTATATCATTTCTAAATACAGTTTTGATATTACCCATATGTCCAATCCAAAAATTAGTTGAAATTAACCTATCTTTTTGAATAAGAGCAATAGTTTTTTTGTTTAAAGAATGCGACACATGACTAATTGCACCTTCACAACAAATTAAAAATTTTGAATTAAGTACTATGTTTTCAAGATCTCTAAAAGAACTTTGTTCAATAAATCTTACAGTTTTTTTTTCAATTTTGATTTGAGGATCTTTTATATTTTTGAAATATTTAATTTTAAATTCATTCATAATTTTAACCTTTTTGAAACCTTGGGTAATAATAATGTTAAATTTAAATTTATTAATTAAAGATTTCAAAAAAAAGTAAATAGAGTCAGGTTTGAGATTCATGTAATCAAAATCGTGAAAATAATAGTCTTTAAACCATTTTTCATCTAAATGAAGATGCACATAAGGTTTATGCAATTTAAATTTATTTTTAGTAAAGTTATAATTCTTATAATAATTTATATATTTTGGAGATTTGATATCTAAGTAGTTTAAAAGTATCTGAAAATTTTTATATTGGGTGTTTGTCTCAGTATTTTTTAGATATTTAGTATAAAAAAAGGAGATTAAAAACTTTGGATAAAAATCTTTCAAGAAACAAATTTTAATTGATGAATTAATAAAAATACCACTCAGAAAAGATCTTCGTTTACCATCAAGAACAATTAAATAATCATATTTTCTATTTTTAATTTGAAGAAAAAGGTTAAAAAAATCTAAAATTTTATTTTGTGTTTTATCAAAAATAAAAATACGATTTATGTATTTAAAATTTTTAATGTATTTCGAATTGTATCTTGATGCTACAATATCAACTTGATTTTTTTTTGATACCTCCGATATTGAATTAGTAACTACTTGAGATGTGATAAAATCTCCTATTCTATCAGTCCTAAAAATTAAAAATTTAGCCATTGTGCCAGACTTGTTTATTTGTAATTTTTTCTCCTAAGGTTTTTTTCACCATAAACTCTGCTATAATTTTATTATTAAATATTTTGTGTGCTTTTTTATATCCATTTCTAGCGATTTTTTTTCTCAATTTATTATTTTTTTTATAAAATAAAATTTTTGAATTAAGGTCTCTGGCATTATCAAAAAAGATCATTTCGTTATGATTGAAAAAATCTTGATATTGATAATCTTTATGCTCAAAAGTAAGTATACCATTGCCTAATAATGTAGCCATTCTTTCGCTAGAATAGTATTTAATTGGTTTGCCTCTGGTAATATTAATACCCATATTGCATTTACTTATTTCCTCAAAATATTCAGCACCCCAAACAGGATTTTTTTTATATCCAAAAAAATTGTTTTTAGTTTTTTCAGTAATTTTTTTTATAAATTCAACACGATCGTCATAATGATTTTTTTTTAACACACCTCTATGTACCCCATGGCTTATTGCTAAAAAAACATCATATTCATTATTTTTCATATAATTTTTATATACATCAATCGATGGATCGATCGCATTTGGAATAAAATAACAATTCTTATCTGCAAAACTTAACTTAGATGGTGATGTTGTTAAAAAATTTGCATCTGCAAATTGATATTTAAGATAAAATCTTTCTTTATTCTTTTTATAATCTGGTCCTTGTTTTACCAAAGGATCAATAAACCATTGTGCAATCTTAATATTTTTAAAATTTTCTTTTATTTTAAGCAAATCTAAATAATTCAATCTATCAACATGCCCAAAAAAAATTATATCAGGTTTAAAATTATTTATATTTTCAATAATTTTACGAAATAAATGTCGTTTTGATCCTATATCAAATAAACTTTTTTTCTCCTTTTGTATATCTCTATCACTTATGTGCAACACAGAGTAATTGTTAAGAATAAAACCATTATTAATTTTTTTTGTTGTAGAATAATATAATCTTCCATTATGTCTAAAATGAAGATCTGAAATGTGTAATATCTTAGGTGGTCTTCTCATACTTTAATAAATAATTATTTTTAATTTTTTTTCTTTTTTTATAATCTTTTTTCAATTTATATTCTTCTTTTAACGCTTTTGATTTGCTGTCATATTTTTTTGAATAAATAACCTTCCATTTTCTACCTTTTGTAAATTTTGCACCATTTGAACTATTATGCTTTTTTAATCTATTAATTAAATTGCTTGTATAACCTACGTAGGAAATATGGTTTTTTCCAGATTTTGTTAATAACAAATAGACATAATAATTCATATCAAGATATTACATTAGAATATTTTTAGAATAAATGGCGGTCCCTAGGGGAATCGAACCCCTCTTTCATGGATGAAAACCATGTGTCCTAACCGATAGACGAAGGGACCAGAAAGAAGGTCTTTTAGTTGAAAATATTTACATAATCAAGGCTATATTATTTCCTCTTTTTTACTAATAACCTCAAAAGTATTGCTATTTTTATGTGTAACAAGTGTCTCAGAAAAATACTCCTTTCCTGTGATTTCAATACCTTTAACTAAATCTCCATCTGTAATTCCTGTGGCAGAAAAAATTGAATCACCAGATATAATTTCATTCAACTCATACTTTTTGTCTAAATCTTTTATACCCATTTGTTTGGCTCTTTTAATATCACCACTTTCTTTAAAAATAAATCGTCCTTGAAAAAAACAATTACTAGCATCAAGTGCAGATGCAGCCAATACTCCTTCTGGCCCACCACCTATTCCAATAAACATATCTACACCAAATTTACTATCTGTAACATATAAAGCGCCAGAAACATCTCCATCTGTAATTAATTTTTTATTTACTTTTAAATTATCTAAAGTATCTATTATTTTACTATGTCTCTCACGACTCAATAAGCAGACAGTTAAATCACTCAATTTTTTATTCGACGCATCAGCTAAATTTTTCAAATTTTTTTCTAAGGTAAAATCTAAGTCTACAGTTCCTTTCTCTATATTTCTACCAACAGCTATTTTTTCCATATATGTCTCTGGAGCGTGAAAAAGATTATTTTTTTCTGCTATTGCTAGAACAGATATTCCTCCAGGAAGATTTTTTGCGACAAAATTAGTACCCTCAACTGGATCAACAGCGATATCAATTTCTGCTCCGTCTTTTGTCCCCAACTTTTCACCTATATATAGCATAGGTGCTTTATCTAGTTCACCCTCGCCTATTACAACACGTCCATTAATATTAAGATCATTTAATTCAGCTCTCATAATATCAACAGCAGCTTTATCAGCTCCTATTTTATCATTTAAACCCTTGAACTTTGATGCAGCTAAAGCAGCTTTAGATGTAATTCTTCTCATTTTTTCTTTTAGTGAATTATCTAAAGCCATTAGGATTTTATTAAAATCTTCTCACTTGTCTCTATTTTTTTTTCAAATTCTCTTAGTCTTTTATAAACACTTGCAAGTTCAATAATTGTTGGCCAAGCTTTCAGGATATATTGCATTGATCCCTCCACTCTTCCAAAGGCTCTTATTATTTGCTGCATCACTCCAAGAGTTACTACACCAGCTACTATTGCAGGAGCTAAAAAAACATAAGCCGATAAGACGTTTGCTTGTAAATATGCTATTCTTCCAATATTAAAATACAAATATCTAATATAACTTAAAAAATGAATGTTTCTTACATCATCAAATAATTCTTCAATTGTTTTTGGTCTCACTGTTCCATCATCTTCTGCAATAACAAGTATTTTTCTATAAGCCGCTTCCTTTTTTTGAAGATCATATTCAACTCCAACTAATCTTAAAATCAATCCAAGTATAATTAGAAATATTGTTCCTCCAACAGACCAAATGAATGCACCAACAATTAAGCCATAATCCCAATCCCCGAAAAAAAATATTGGTATACCTATACTTAAGCCAAACAATATAGGTGTGAATTGAACCAACACCATTATTGCCTCAATAAGACTTGTACCTAAAGATTCCATAATTCTTGTGAACTTAATAGTATCCTCTTGAACACGTTGGGATGCACCTTCTATCAATCGTGCCTTTTCATATACACTGTGATACCATTCAACCATAGCTGTTCTCCATCTGAATAAATAGTGAGCTGTAAAGAAACTTATTATTACACCAAGAGATACAGCCATTGCTGCTAATTTTATAAATGACAACAGACTCATCCAATATTCGCTCATTGTGATTGAATTTGGAGCAGCCAAAGCCTTTTGTATCATGTCATAAAATTCACCGAACCACTCATTTATTTTAACATCAAGTTTTACTTGAATCCAAAGTGATGATAAAATAACAGCTGAACCAATCCATGACCAAATAAACCAATTTTTCTGTGTAAAGAATCTAAACATTTAATTATTTAGTAAAATTATCAGCATAAGATTTTTTAACTATTTTTCTTATCTTTGGTTCTATAAGTTCGAAGTTAATCTTATTTTTTTTAGCATATTCTATTGCAAGTTCTTTTGAGGAAAATTCTAATTTTAGTTCTGAGCTCGTATCTGTTGAACTTTCCCAGCCCATAAGTGGATTAATACCAGGTTTTTCTGTTATAAACTCAATGATCCATTTATCAAATTTTTTGATACCTGATTGCATGGCTGTTTTTGAGGGTTTATATATTTTAGCTTTTTTCATAAAGATGGTCGGAGTGGCAGGATTCGAACCTGCGACCCTCTGGTCCCAAACCAGATGCGCTACCAGGCTGCGCTACACTCCGAATGCAGTACTAATACAGTAGAATAATTAAATTTCAAAGTATATTAATGTCGATTATTAATAAAAAACTATTTATTTATTATATATTCTAACTTTTATGATTATAAGTTGTCCTGAATGTGCTAAGAGATTTAACATTGATCAAAATCTTATTCCCAAGCATGGAAGATTATTACAATGTAGTAATTGCATGCACAAATGGCATTTCATAATTAAAAAAAATGAGGAAATAATTAATGAACCGTTTAAATCAGAAGAAGTAATTTTAGAAAATAAAAATCAAGAAAAAAAAATTAACCCATCGAAAGAATTTATACCCATTGAAGACGAAACTGTTGAAAAAGAATTAAAAAAAGAACAAAAAGTAACTAATAAAATAAAAAAAAAAGAGCAAAAAAGAAAAAAAAAAGACAAACCAATAAAATTATTAAATATGATTATTGTTATAATTATTTCTGTAGCAGCATTAATAATTATTATAGATACTTTTAGGATTGAATTATCTAAGTATATGCCTTTTTTAAATCCAATGCTTGATAGCTTTTATACAATTATTGCTGACATAAACTCATTTATTAAAGATTTAATACGATAATGATAAACAATATAACTAAACCATTTAGATGGTTTTTTAAATTAGAGGCAGCAAGTGGTTTAGTGCTATTATTTAGTGCTATAATTGCTTTAGTAATTAGTAATTCGGAATTATCAAATTTATATTTTAAAACTTTAGAAAAGTATTTGTTTATAGGTATAAACAACTTTGGTATTAAGTTATCTGTATTACATTGGATAAATGATGCTTTGATGGCAATATTTTTCTTTTTTGTAACTTTAGAAATTAAAAGAGAATTTTTACAGGGCGAATTATCAAATATTAAGCAAGCTATGCTCCCTATAATTGGGGCTGTGGGCGGGATGTTGGTACCTGCACTTTTTTACATATTTATAAATTATGGAAATTCGGAAACAATTGTTGGGTGGGCAATACCATCTGCTACAGATATTGCATTCTCACTTGGTGTTTTATCTTTACTAGGCTCAAGGGTGCCAATATCTCTAAAAGTTTTTTTAACAGCTCTTGCAATAATAGATGATTTAGGCGCAATTGTAATTATTGCATTATTCTACTCAGGAGATTTAAGCATAAAATATTTATCTTTGATGCTTATAGCATTCATAATCTTGCTAATTTTAAATAAATTAGATGTTAAAAAATTCTTACCATACTTAATTGTAGGTTTATTTCTGTGGGAGTTTACTCATCAATCAGGAATCCATGCTACTATAGCCGGTGTTTTGTTAGCTTGCACCATACCTCATAGAAAAAAAGAGAAAGATTTTTCACTTTTGATTAAATTAGAGCATGCAATTAGCCCATATGTTGCATTTGGTATTATGCCACTTTTTGCGTTTGCAAATGCTGGAGTATCACTTGAAGGTTTAACATTTGCTTCACTTTTAAATAAAGTACCTCTTGGTATCTTATTAGGTTTATTTGTAGGAAAACAATTAGGTGTTTTTGTATTTTCTTACATCTCGATTAAACTTAAATTTGCACAAATGCCAACTAATTCAAATTGGATTAATTTTTATGCTGTTGGGGTATTAACAGGTATTGGTTTTACTATGAGTTTATTTGTTGGGAATCTAGCTTTCGTAGATAGTACGCAATATATGGATGGGGTTAAAATTGGAGTCTTGTCGGGATCTTTGCTTTCTACTGTTTTTGGTTATTTGTTACTACTTATTTTTTCAAAAAATAAATGAAAAAAAAAGTAAATTTTAAGCTAATTTTTATAATAATATTAATAAGTATGTTTAATTTAAAAAGTGTATTTGCAAAATATGATAAAGTATTTTTTGACTTTAAATTAAAGTCGATTTCAGGTGATGAAATAAATTTATCTGATTATAGAGGTAAAACTGTTCTTCTAGTAAATGTAGCTAGCAGATGTGGTTTTACAAAACAATATGATGATTTACAAAAAATTTGGGATACTTATAAAAATAAAGATTTTGTAGTTATAGGAATGCCTTCAAATCAATTTGGTTCACAAGAACCAGGCACAAATGATGAAATTAAAGAATTTTGTGAAGTTAATTTTAATATAACTTTTCCAATGATGGAAAAAACTGACGTTAAAGGAGATAATGCGCATGAAGTTTATAAATGGGCATTTAAAAATCACGGTAAATCAACTATTCCAAAATGGAATTTTCATAAAATACTAATAAATCCAAATGGTAAAATTGAAGATACATTTATGTCTTTTACAAGACCGACCTCGAAAAAAATAATAAATAGTATTGAGAATTTACTTAATTAAATAGCCTTATTAAATTAGGTTCTTTAAGTATATTTGAATCCTTTTTTAACATTTTTATACATTTGTTTGAATTTATCTCTTTGCATTTATGAGTGATAATTATGATTGAAGCAGTTTTTCTTTTATTATCTGGAATTTGTATTAGTCTTTGAACAGAAATATTATTTTTAGCTAGTATATTTGTTATGGATGAAAGTACACCTGGTTTATCTTTTACTTCAACTCTTAAATATAAAGAATTTTCATATGAATTATAATTATAACTAATTGATAAATTCCTTTTTTTATTTGATATACCAAATGGAAACTTAATATTACCTCTTAAAATTGATAATAAATCAGACATTAATGCTGATGTGGTTGGCCCTGGTCCTGCCCCCTCACCTTGCATCACACTTTCACCAACAGGTTTACCCTCTAAAATAACAGCATTCATTACATCAGTTACATTTCCAATATAAGAATCTCTTGAAACTAAACATGGGTGTACACGTTCAAAAATTTTATTATTAATTATCTCTGTAATACCTAATAGTTTAATTCTTAGATTTAATTTTTCAACAATATCAAAATCAGTAGCTTCAATTTTTTCAATTCCTTCCATCAAACTTTGTGATTTTGAAATTTTACAATTAAAAGCTAAAGCAGATAAGATTTTAACTTTTGCTAACGCATCGTAACCATTAAGGTCAAGTTTTGGATTTCCAGGTTCAGCATAACCTAATTTTTGAGCATTTTTTAAAACATTTTTAAAACTATCTTTTGTTTTCTCCATTTGAGAAAGTATGTAATTACATGTACCATTTAATATTCCATAAACCTTTGTAATTTTATTTGTCGCCAATCCCTCTTTAATAGTTCTGACAATCGGTATGCCACCTGCAACTGCAGCCTCAAATTCGAGATTAACTTTATTTTTTTCAGCTAAAAAAGATAAATAATCACCATGTTTGGAAATTAGTGCCTTGTTAGGTGTTATGACATGTATTTTATTTTTTAAAGCATTTTCAACAATTTTTTTAGACAAACCATCAGCAAAACCTATTGCTTCTATTAAAATATCAACTTTTTTATTATTAATTATATCTAAAGGATTTTTATAAAATATTTTTTTATTTATTTTGAACTTTCGTTTCTTATTTTTATTTTTAGCAGATATAGCAACTATTTGTATTCTTTTTCCTGTTTTAATCTCTATATCTTTTTTCTTTGATAAAAGTTCATTGTATAAATAATTACCAATTTGCCCTAAACCAACTATTGCAATATTAATTTGCCTCATAACTTTATTCCATTAATTTTGGATATTCGCTTTTTTTACCATAAATAATTACATTATTTTTAAATTCATCAAATGTTAAATTTTCATCAAAACTTAATGAAGATAGCTCTGTATCAGTTGATATCTCTTTTTTATTCTCCCAAATACCTGTTTTTGTATCAATAGAACAGTTAGTAACAAAAATTAAAATAATCACTAAATTTAATAGTTTAAACATTTAAAGCCTCATCTTCTTTAAATCCGTAATAGATGTTCATACTTTGCACGGCCTGACCTCCACCCCCTTTTATAAGATTATCTATTGCAGATAAAATTATTAATTTATTTTTATTCTTACTATTACAAATAGATATCAAACAATTATTAGTATTTATAACCTCATTTGTGCTTAACAAAGAATTAATTTTTTTAATTTTAACAAATTTACTTTTTTTATAAAATTTACTTAGGTATCGATGTATTTTTTTTGTATCTATTTTTTTTTTTAAATCGACATTAATAGTTGTAATAATTCCTCTAAACATTGGTGATAGATGAGGAGTAAAATCAAAATAATTTTTTTTTTTAGTATATAAATCTAATTCTTGTTGAATTTCTGAGTTGTGTCTATGATTTGCAATACCATAGGCGCTAAGAGACTCATAAAGATTTTTATTTTTATATTTTTTATGAACATTACGACCAGCTCCTGAATAGCCAGATTTAGAATCTATCACTATGTTTCTATTTGAAATAAAATTTTTTTGAATTAGTGGTGCCAAAGGCAATAAAATGGAAGTAGGATAACATCCAGGTGAAGATATTACTTTTTGATTTTTTAACTGATTTTTTTTTAATTCTGGCAATGAATAAATTGAATTTTTAATTAATTTTTGGGCACAATGTTTAATTTTATACCACTTTAAATATTCATTTTTATTTTTTAATCTAAAATCTGCTGATAAATCAATAAGTAAGTTTTTGTCTAATAAAAATTTAGAAAGTTTTTGAGCTGCGCCATTTGGCTGTGCTGAAAAAATAACATCAACTTCTTTCAATAATTTTTTTTGAAATTTTCTTATGATTGGTAATTTTTTTTTAGATAATGATTTATCATAAAATGAGATGTTTTTACCTGCAGAACTATTTCCACATAAGTATTTGATATGAATTTTTTTATGTCTTGCTAAAATTTTAACTAACTCAATTCCAATATATCCTGTAGATCCGCATACCAAAACATTTAGCTTAGACATAAAACAATATAACAGTTGTGATGTAAAAAGATATTATCTTTTAGAAAATTGAAAACTTCTTCTAGCTTTTGCTCTACCAGGTTTTTTTCTTTCCACAGATCTAGAATCTCTTGTTGTAAGTTTTTCTTTTCTTAATGTAGGTTTAAGATTTTCATCAAATTGAAGGAGTGCTCTTGATATACCATGAACCAATGCCCCTGCTTGACCAGTATGACCACCGCCTACAACTTTTGATTTAACATCGTATTCTGTGGATTGATTGATTATATCAAACGGTCTCATGATCTGCATCCTATGGGATGAGCTTGTGAAATAATCGTCTAATGTTTTCCCATTTACATAAATCTTGCCAGTACCTTTCTTTAACCAAACTTTCGCAATAGAAGTTTTTCTTCTTCCAGTCGCATATTTGCTATCTTTAAAATCTAATTTAATTTTTGGTGATTGATTGGTATTTTCCATTTTAATTTCTAACTACATTTTTAATATTTAATTTTGATAACTCAATTTTTTCAGGATTTTGAGCTTCATGAGGATGATTTGATCCTGCATAAATTTTTAATTTACCTAATTGTTTTTTTGCTAGCGCTCCACCTGGCAACATTCTTTTCACCGCTAATTTTAAAACTTCACCAGGTTTTGTATCGTGTAATTTTTCAGGGGTAGTTTCTTTGATTCCTCCAGGATGACCTGTGTGTCTAAAGTATTTTTTGTCTTGAAATTTATTACCAGTAAATTTTATTAAATCTACATTTTTTACTACTACAAAGTCACCATGGTCCATATGTGGTGTGAAAGTAGTTTTATTTTTGCCTCTAATTATCTTTGACACTACGGTAGCAATTCTTCCAACAACCGCATCTGTCGCATCTATCTCGAACCATTTTGATTGAATATCAGCTTTTTTAACAAATTTTGTCATGATGTGCGGGATTAATACTTACAAAAACGTTTATTGTCAATTTATTAGAAGGCAAAAAAGTCTATTATAATCGATATTTTATGCTAGTTTCCGAGTTTCAAAGTCTAATTAAAAAATTATAGGAGAATTAATGAGTGATAAAAAAAAAGGTGCTGAGCCCAAAACTTATAAATTTGATACTTTAAGCTTACATGCTGGATATCAGCCACATAAAAATGCTGGTTCAAGGCAGGTGCCAATTTATCAAACTACCTCATATTTATTCGATGATGTCGATCATGCTGCTGCTCTTTTTAACTTAGAGAGAGGCGGACACATATACAGTAGAATTTCAAATCCAACAGTTGCAGTTCTTGAGGAAAGAGTTGCTGCATTAGAAGGTGGTACTGCTGCACTAGCAACTTCGTCTGGCATGAGTGCTATATTTTTAACAATAATGACTTTGTGCCAAGCTGGAGACCATTTAGTAGTATCATCTCAATTATATGGAGGTACTGTAAATTTATTTAGACTTACTCTTCCTAAATTTGGTATCAAATGCACTTTTGTAAAACCAAGAGATACAGAAGGATTTAAAAAAGCTATTCAGGAAAATACCAAAGGAATATTTGGCGAATTAGTTGGTAATCCAGGTAATGAATTAATGAATATGCCTGAGATTGCTAAAATTGCTCATGAAGCTGGAATACCTTTAATGGTTGATGCTACTTATCAAACACCTTACTTATGTAAGCCAATTGTACATGGAGCTGATATAGTAGTTCATTCATTAACTAAATGGATGGCTGGGCATGGATCATCTATGGCTGGTATCTTAGTCGAAGGTGGTAAATTCGATTGGATGCAAAACGATAAATTTCCAACAATGACAACCCCATATGAGGGATATCACGGACTTTCATTTGCAGAAGAATTTGGACCCACTGCATTTACAATGAAAGCGAGAGCAGAAGGAATGAGAGATTTTGGTCCATGTTTAAGTCCTCAGAATGCTTGGAATGTTTTACAAGGAATTGAAACTTTATCTGTAAGAATGCAAAAACATTGTTCTAATGCAGAAAAAATGGTTGAATATTTATCTAATCATGAAAGTGTTGCGTGGGTTTCACATCCAAGTGTTCCTGATCATCCTGATCATGAATTAGCAAAAAAATTATTACCTAATGGGAGAGGATCAATGATAGCATTTGGTATTAAAGGAGGAAAAGAAGCTGGCGAAGCATTTATTAACAACGTAAAACTTGCTTCACATTTAGCAAATGTAGGTGATACAAGAACTTTAGTAATACATCCTGCATCTGCAACACATTCACAAATGGATGAAGCTACTTTAAAATTTGCTGGGTTGTCTCATGATATGATTAGATTATCTGTTGGTATTGAGGATATAGATGATATTAAAAATGACTTTGAAGCAGGATTTAGAGCTGCAAGAAAACCAAGATTAGTTTCAAATCAATGAAATTTGAGGTAAATGGTTCAGAGGTTTTTGCCTCTACTGGTGGAAGACCTTTTGACAAAAATAAACCTCTAATAATTTTTGTCCATGGTAGTGGTTTAACTCATATGACATGGGTTCTACAAACAAGGTATTTTGCTTTTCACGGATACAGTGTTTTAGCTCTGGATATGCCTGGACATGGCTTATCTGGTGGAGAAAGTTTAAAATCAATTGAAGATATGGCAGATTGGGTGAGCGATGTGATAGATTCAGTTGGTTATAAAGAGGCATCTTTGGTTGGTCATTCACAGGGATGCTTAGTGACAATGGAATGTGCTTCAAGATATCCTGAAAAGATTAAAACATTAAGTTTAATGGGAGGTGCTGGAGCAATACCTATGAATCCAGAATTATTGTCACTTGCTGAAAACAATAACCCAAAAGCAGTTGATTTAATGATGGATTGGGCTCATGGCCCAGCTGGACACTTTGGTGGTCATCCTGTTCCTGGACTGTATCATATTAATACAGGTGGTATGTTAGCAAAATCAAGAACAATTAAAAATACTCTTGGAGTAGATTTTAGAGCTTGTGATAATTATAAAAATGGTTTCGAAGCCGCAAAACAAATAAAAATACCTACTCTATCTATTCTTGCAACAGGAGACAAAATGTGCCCTGTTAAAGAGGGAAAAAAATTAGCCGACTTAATAGATAACAGTCGAGTAGAAATTATTGATAACTGTGGTCATATGATGCTTCTTGAGGAGGCAGATAGAGTATTAAAGGTGCTTAAACAATTCATATTAGAACATTATCCAGCAAAAAAATTAAACTAATGAAAAAAAATTTTAGATTCTTTGATAATAGGCAAAAATATCTGCTATTTGTAACAACTACTAACGAAAAAAATAAAATTTCAGACGCACTCAAACCAATAGTTCAAAATCTAAAACCAAAATTTCCTGCTCTTAAAATATTTGATGCAGGCATGGGAGATGGATCATTATTAATGAATGTTATGAGACAATGTCATCAAAAAATGCCAAACGTACCTCTTTTAGTAAATACAAAAGAAATTAGCATGGAAGATGTTAGATTAGGTCTTGAGAAACTTCCTGATAGATTTGTTGAACATAAAAATACAGTTTTTGTAATTTCAAATTTAAATTATGTCGAGTCAACATCTCTTAAATCAAATGATGTAAAAAAACAAAAAAAAATGAATTGGAAAATTGTAAAATTAAAAGGTAATTCATCTTTAGATTTCAATATACAGTTAAGAAAACTTAATCAGGAATTTTTAAGCAAAAAATGGCAAATTGAAAGAAATCCTAAGACTGGAAATCCAACATACAAAGAACCTTCTGTAATTGTAATTTATAGAAAAGATCAAGAATTTTCATTGAAAAATGTTATTCCAAAGAAAAATGATGGAAAAACATATTATGATTTTATTATTGCCTCACAACCTTACAGATCCAGAATTTCAGCTGAAAAAAAAGTAAAGTATGTAATTGATCCAATGATAAAATCTTTAGATAAAAACGGAAAATTAGTTGTTGTACACGCGTGTGGTGGAGATCCCGGAAATCAAATAGTAAAAAAAATATGGCCTAAAGAAAAGCCATTCCCATCTCTTCACGATTCTATTGTAAAATATATTAAAAATAATACTGATAAAGAATTTTTAAGAGACTTAAAATTTCATAAAAAACAAAAAATTAAATATATTTTGAGAGCTCTACCAAATGAAATATCAGGAGGTATTGCAACTTCGCTTATATTTTCTGCTTGGAATGCTGCAGTTTATGTTAACCAAATATCAGATGAACAAATTATGATAGCAGAAAGACAAAAAAATTATCAAAAAATTGTTCAACAAATTGTGAATAAGCATCAGGGAATATATTTTAACAACGAATTATTTGTTATTGAAAAAAAATAAATAACACAATTTTCTATTATTAATTGAATCTTAAAGATAGAATTTATTTTTTTTTAATAAATACTATTGTTTTTTTTCATAGTCTTTCATGTAACCCAAATTTTATCTTGATTGTAAATTCTCATTACAGTTAAATAGTCAAATTAAGGGGGAAATTATGACAAAATCAAAAAATCCAGAAACAATTGCTCTTCATGGAGGAGATTATAGAAGTGATCCAGCTACAACATCAGTAGCAGTTCCTGTTTACAGAACTACTTCATATCAATTTAATGATACAGATCATGCAGCAAATTTATTTGCACTAAAAGAATTTGGTAACATTTATACAAGAATAATGAATCCAACAAACGATGTTCTTGAAAAAAGAGTTGCAGCATTAGAAGGTGGTTTGGCTTCAGTAACTGTGGGATCAGGTCAAGCAGCATCAACATTTGCAATAATGAATGTTTGTCAATCAGGGGACAATTTCATTAGTTCAACAGATTTATATGGAGGAACTGTTAATTTATTTACTCATACTCTCAAAAAATTGGGTATTGAGTGTAGATACGCTGATCCTTCAGATCCAAAAAATTTTGAAAAACTTATAGATGAAAAAACTAGATGTTTTTATGCTGAAACATTACCAAATCCTTATTTAAGAGTTTTTCCAATTAAAGAGGTTTCAGATATTGGAAGAAAACATAACATACCATTAATTATGGATAACACGGCAGCTCCAGTTATATGTAAACCTTTAGAACATGGTGCGGCTGTTGTAGTTCACTCACTTACTAAATTTATAGGAGGCCATGGAACTGTTATTGGTGGTGCTTTGGTAGATGGAGGTAATTTCGACTGGACTGCTGATCCAAAAAGACAGCCATTATTTAATGAACCGGATGCGAGTTATGGAGGAGCTAAATGGGGTGAGGTTGTTCCTCAGTTGACTGGTGCAAATGTATCATTTGCGGTAAGAGCAAGAGTATGTTTGTTAAGAGATTTAGGCGCACCTTTAGCTCCTGATAATGCTTGGGGAATTATTCAAGGACTTGAAACTGCACCTTTACGAATGAAACAGCATTGTTCTAATGCTCAGAAGGTTGTTGATTTTTTAACAAAACATAAAAGTGTTGAAAGAGTTATTTACCCTACTCTTCATAAAGGTGAAATTGCCGAGAGATCCAAGAAGTACTTAAAGGGAGGCAATGGAGCATTAGTTGGTATTGAAGTAAAAGGTGGAGTTGAGGCTGGTAAAAAATTCATAGAAGCTCTTAAAATGTTTTATCATGTAGCAAATATTGGCGATGCAAGAAGTTTAGCAATTCATCCTGCTACAACTACACATAGTCAATTAACAGAGGAAGAATTACTAGCAGCAGGAGTAACGCCTGGATATGTTAGACTTTCAATAGGTATAGAACATCCTGATGATATTATCGCTGATTTGGATCAAGCATTAGGTGCCTCGGGCAAACCTAGTTTGAAGGCTGTAAGTTAGAATTTGTATTTATAAAATAAAAATATATACAAGCACTTACTAAGAAAATTGAACTTATTTGGTGTACAGATGCAATATATATCTGTGCACCATATATAACTGTCACAATTCCTAAAATAATCTGAAAAATAAGTAAAATACCTAATACATTTACCGATTTATATAAACCAAACATCTTTGCTTTATAAATTTTATAAACAATAAATAAATAAAAAATTACTATAACGTAAGCTAAGTTTCTGTGAATAAATTGGACTAATGATGGATCGTTAAATGCAGATAATTTAAATAAATTAATTATATTATTATCATCTGGAAAATATGAATTACCCATTAAAGGCCAAGAATTATAAATTTTACCTGCATCCATCCCTGATACAAATGCACCAATAACTATTTGAGTAAAAATTAAAATAATAAATAAAAGAGGAATTATAGGATTTAACTTGTTTAATGTGCTTTTAATTTTTATTAATTTTAAATAATTCCATAAAATTAATGATAAAATTAAAAAAGCAATCAATAAATGGGCAGATAACCTGTAATGACTTACGTCCACTCTATCGACTAAACCACTACTTACCATATACCATCCAATAAAACCTTGAAAACATATTAATAAGAATATCAAATAATAATGAAGTAGATTTATTAATTTGATTTTAAAAGAAAAATATATCAAAGGAAGTAAAAAACATAAACCAATCAATCTTCCAAAAAATCTGTGAAACCATTCCCACCAAAATATTACTTTGAACTCACTGAGAGACATGCTGAAGTTCTGTAATTGAAATTCAGGAATTTTTTTATATGCTTCAAAATATTCATTCCAAGTACTTTTACTCACTGGAGGGAAGAAACCTTTAAAAAACTCCCACTCAGTTATTGATAAACCTGAATCTGTTAACCTAGTTAAGCCACCAATAATTATCATTATAGAAACTAATAAAAACATTACTAATAACCATTGAGCAATATAGGGTCTATATTTATTATTAATTTCTATGTACATGCTTATTTAAATATAATATTTATATAGAATTCCAATTGTTGAAATGTCGCCAGAAAATAGAAAAAAATTAAATGCACTTAGAAAAAGGTTAGATATCTTAGATAATAAATTATTAAGTCTAATAAGTATAAGAAGCAATATAGTCAAAAATGTCCTTAAGCTTAAAGATCACAAAAGTGAAATAGTTGATAAAAAAAGAATCGCAAAAATCCTTAATAATATAAAAAAAAAATCACTAAAAAAAAAAATCGATCCCAAAATAACTAATCGGATATGGAAAAATATGATTTTCGCATATATCGATTACGAGAGAAGAAATTTTAAAAAAAAATAATTATTTACTGTGTGGTGGAAGTTTTTTTTCAACAAAAACTTCATGTTTTCTCGTAGCAGGATTATATTTCTTTGCCTTTAGTTTTACCTTCGCTTTTTCACCACCAGCAGGTTTTTTTACATAATAGAAAAATGGACTATCTGGTTTAGCTTCTGGAACAAGTCTAACTTTTACGTGTGTTTTTTTTGCCATTCTATTTTTTTATTTCTTTTATCAGTTTAGAAATTTTGTTTAGTTTAGTTTTTAAAATATTTTTTGTGTTTATAGATATATTAACTGTTTCGTCAAGATCTGTTTCATCATTATCTAGTCGCTTTTTAACTCCTTCAATTGTCATACCTTTGTCTTTTAATAAAAATTTTATATTTTTAATTATCTCTATAGTTTTAACATCATAGTATCTTCTATTGCCTGCTAAAATTTTCGGTTTAATTTGTTTAAATTCTTTTTCCCAATATCTTAGTGTATGTGTTGATAATGATCCATTTTTTGAATTAACTAAATTCAGAATTTCAGCTACTTCACTAATTGTTTTATATGCATCAAAAGTTTTTTTAGTCATTATTTATGTAATTTTTTAATTCTTTTGAAGGTTTGAATAAAACAACTTTTCGTGATGAAATTATTTTAACTTCTTTTGTCTTTGGATTTCTCCCAATACGTTCATTTTTATTTCTTAATGAAAACGTACCAAATTTTGCAATCTTTACTTTTTTGTTTGAAATAAGATTTTTTAATATTATTTGAAAAACATCCTCAAGTAAACTTTCTGAAATTTTTTTTGAAAACCCAATTTGCATATAAATTGAATTAACAATTTGTTTTTTTGTCAGGTTGATTCTCATTGATTAATTTATATTTTCTTTAATTTTATCAATCAATCGTCCTTTTATAACTTTTTCACTAACTTTAAGAGAATTTGCAAATCCAATTGCATCTGTTGATCCATGGCTTTTTATTACTGGCTTGTTCAATCCAAGTAATATAGCGCCATTATATAATCTGGGATCTAGTTTATTTTTGAATTTTTTAAAATTTTTTATATTTAATAAAGATGAAAATTTTCCTATGAAATTTGATGTCATAGATTTTTTAAGTTCAGATGTTATAAAATTCGCTGTGCCTTCTGCTGTTTTCAAGGCAATATTACCGGTAAAACCATCTGTTACTATTACATTTACATCTCCATCCATAATATGATTTCCTTCAATATAGCCACAAAATTCAAATAAATTATTTTTTTTATCATTTAGGGCTTGGTATGTATTTTTAATAATTGTATTTCCTTTTATTTCTTCAGAGCCAATATTAAGTAACGCCACTTTGGAGATTTCTTTTTCAAATAATGATTTATGTAAAGCTGAACCCATTACACTAAAATCAATTAAATTTTTTTCATTACATTCTATGTTTGCTCCTAAATCAAGAACCACATTCATTCCATTTTTATTTGGCCATAAAGCTGATAACGCGGGTTTGTCAATGTTTGTTATCATTTCAAGATTAAGTTTTGCTATAACAAAAAGTGCACCAGTATTACCAGCTGAAACTACACAATCGGACTCTCCTTTTTTTAAGCTTTCCATTGCGAGCCAAAGACTTGTATCTTTCCCTTTTTTAGCTGCGCCTAAAGCTGAATCTGTATCCTCTATAATTTTCTCTGTGTGAATTATTTTGTATTTATCCGAGTTTATTTTATATTTTTTAATAAGTGGGTTTATCAATTTTTCATTTCCAAAGATTAAATAAAATGAATTATCTGAGTTTTTAAGATGATGTGAAATACCTTCTATGGTTTTATCAGGTGAATTTTCACCACCCATTGCGTCAATAGCAATGGTAATATGATCTGTCATAAAAAACTACTCTTTAGGATCTAAAACTTGTCTTCCTTTGTAAAATCCAGTTTTTAAATCTAAGTGATGAGATAATCTGTACTCACCGGATTTTTTATCTTCAATTATATTTTTAGATGAAACTTTAATATGAGATCTTCTCATACCAGCTCTAGATTTTGTCGTTTTACGTTTAGGTACAGCCATATTTAAAAATTATGGTTTATTATATCTTTTGTAAAGTTATTTAAAGTATTATTTGAAAGGTATTCATTATATTTTTTATAATAATTCGCGTAAAACTTAATATTTTTATCTAAATTGAATATTTTTCTGAAAAAATTTGCAATATTTTCGTCAATTGACATATCAGTGACTTCGATTTTATCAAGTATAGCATAAAACATATTTACGTATTCTTTCATTTTTTTATTAACAGATACATCACCATAACCTATTTCTCTAATAGAAAGTTCAATTTGTCTTACAAAAAAATCGAATAATTCTTGTGATTTTTTTTTATTAATTTCTGATTTAAATTTTTTCAAGAATAATGCAAAGTGAAACATAAGAAATAATAGTCGATCAGAGAATTCATCATTTCTCTCAAGGTTTAAGTATAGATTTTTATTTCTAGTTAATTTAATTAAATTGTTGTAAATATTTAAATATTCGGAATTCATATGCGTTTTTTATTATTACTGATTGTTTTTTTTATCACCGCTTGTTCTTCAAATAAAGTATCAAAAAACCACGGTTTTATTTCTCTTGAGAATAAATTAGAAAATATAGTAATTAATAAATCAAATAAAAATGATATAATTGAAGTTATTGGACACCCCTCCTCTATTAGTAAATTCAATTCAAATAAATGGTTCTATATAGAAAGAAAGCAAACAAACCAATCTTTATTTAAGCTGGGTAAAAAAAAAATTAATAAAAATAATATTTTAGTTATTGAATTTAATAACAAAGGCTTAGTAAAAAATAAGAAATTGGTTAATCTCAATGATATGAACGATTTAAAATACGTTAAAAAAATTACTACAAAAGAATTTGAACAAGATAATACTATATATAATATATTTTCAAGCCTGCGGGAGAAAGTTAACGCCCCCGCAAGAAATAGAACTAACCAAGACTAATGACCACCGGCGATTACTGCTAGTAGCAATAAAGCAACAATATTTGTAATTTTAATCATTGGATTTACAGCTGGACCAGCTGTATCTTTGTAAGGATCTCCAACTGTGTCACCTGTGACTGCAGCTTTATGAGCCTCAGATCCTTTTCCGCCGAATTTACCATCCTCTATGTATTTCTTTGCATTATCCCAAGCTCCACCACCTGCTGTCATAGAAACAGCAACGAATAATCCAGTTATAATTACTCCAAGCAGCATTGCTCCAACTGAGGATAAAGCAGCGACTTGACCGCCTATTGGTAAAATTATTATATATAAAACAATTGGAGATAAAACTGGCAACAATGAAGGTATCACCATTTCCTTAATTGCTGCTTTAGTTAATAAATCAACAAGTCTACCATAATCTGGTTTTGCTTTACGTTTCATTATTCCGGGAATTTTTTTAAATTGTCTTCTAACCTCAATTACAACAGCACCACCTGCTCTACCAACTGCTTGCATTCCCATTGAACCAAATAAATATGGAAGCATTCCACCAATTAATAAACCAACAACTACAAATGGATTTGACAAATCAAAAGAGACAACTATTCCCTCTAGCTTTGAACCAGCCTCTTGTGAAAAATACTTAATATCCTCTGTGTATGCAGCAAATAAAACCAAAGCACCTAAACCAGCAGATCCTATAGCATATCCTTTAGTTACGGCTTTTGTTGTATTACCTACCGCATCTAATGCATCTGTTGTTTTTCTAACATTTTTTGGCAGATTAGACATTTCTGCAATTCCTCCAGCGTTATCTGTTACAGGTCCGTATGCATCAAGTGCTACAACCATTCCAGCTAATGCAAGCATTGTTGTTACAGCAATAGCAATACCAAATAAACCAGCAATTGCATTTGTTATTAGTATTCCAGCAACAATTATTAATGCTGGTACAGCTGTTGCTTCCATAGAAATAGCTAAACCCTGAATAACATTTGTACCATGACCGGTTGTTGAAGAAGCTGCTACAGTCTTAACGGGACGATAATCTGTACCTGTGTAATATTCAGTAATCCATATGAGTAATCCAGTTATAATTAAACCAACAACGCCACAATAATATAAACTCATTCCTGTAAATGTAGTATCGCCAAAGCTATAATTGGCATCTAAACCAATCACATAATCTGTAACAGGATATAATACTACTAAAGATAAAATTGCTGTTGCTATAAAACCTTTATATAAAGCATTCATAACATTTTTCGAATTTCCTAATTTAACAAAGAATGTACCGATAATTGAAGTAATTATACATGCTCCACCGATTGTTAAAGGGTATATCATCATACTAATATCTGATTGAAAAAAAATAGATGATAAAACCATTGTAGCTACTATTGTAACGGCATAAGTCTCAAATAAATCGGCAGCCATACCGGCACAATCACCAACATTATCTCCAACATTGTCTGCAATCACTGCTGGATTTCTTGGATCATCCTCAGGAATACCTGCTTCAACTTTTCCAACTAAATCAGCTCCAACATCTGCTCCTTTTGTAAAAATTCCACCGCCTAATCTTGCAAAGATAGAAATTAATGAAGCACCAAATCCTAAAGCAACTAAAGCATTAACGATTTCTCTTTCATCAACACCAGACTTTAGAAGTATGTAATAATAAACTGCAATTGATAATAAAGCTAAACCAGCAACCAACATACCAGTTATTGCACCAGACTTAAACGCTACTGACAAACCCTCTGCTAAGCCTTTTCTTGAGGCCTCCGCTGTTCTGACGTTAGCTTGTACTGATACAAGCATACCTACGTAACCTGCTATTCCAGATAAGGCTGCACCAATTAAATAACCAATCCCCACTAATATTGAAAAAGCGAAACTAATTATTACTAAAACAACTACTCCAACTATAGCTATAGTTTTATATTGTCTATTTAAATATGCTTTTGCCCCAATTTGTATAGCAGATGCAATCTCTTGCATTTTGCTATTACCTGCACTTGATTTTAAAATATTTGAACCAGTTACAAATCCATAGACTATAGAGAGTAAACCAGCAAATATTGTATAGAGTAATATTGTTTCGATAGATGAGTTCATAATTTCCTTAAAATTCTTTTGGTTTGTTTTTTAAAATGCGGACATTACAAAAATAAAGCTAAAAGGCAATATTTAACTTATTTAAACTTGTGCAAATAACCTTTATTTTTAATACTTTTTAGATAATTTCCATTAGTATTTATAATTTGATTGGGCTTATTCGTGATACTACCTATTTTTGTAATTTTTATATTGATTCTCTTTGATAATTTTTTTATTTGCTCAACTTTCTTTAAAGAAGATGTAAAAAGTACTTGGTAATCATCACCATTAGAAACAAAATTTTTCTTTTGAAAATTATTTAACCCTATTAATTTTTGAAGATTTTTAGATATTGGAACATCTTTAATTGATAAAATATATCCTAAATTTTGATTATTAATCATTCTTTCAAGATCTAAAATAAGGCCATCAGATATATCAATTGATGAAGATGCAATTGAAGGCAAATATTTGTATATTTTGAAAGCAATATCAGGGATATAATATTTTTTTATAAAATAATTTTCTAAACTTTTAGTAGATTTAATGTTTTTATTTAAAATTTTTAATCCAGCATAGGCATCACCTATATTACCAGTAACAAAAATCGCATCACCAATATCTGAATTATTTCTTTTTACAATTTTTGTTGCAAAGCCAATTACAGTAACTGTGAATGATGTGGTACTAGAATATGTTGTGTCTCCACCACTAAGTAATAGTTTATATTTTTTTAATTCTTCTTTTAAAGATTTCACAATTAATAAAAAATTAGGTTGATTAGACAACCTATTATTTATTGAAGCTGATAAAAAAATATATTTAGGTTTAACACCTTTGCAAATTAAATCGGATATAGAGGAACGAATAATTTTTTTTATTATTAAATCTGGTTTTTTAGTATTTTTAAAGTGAATTTTTTCATTATATGTATCTGTTGATACGACAAGACGTCTCTTTTTATCAAAAAAAACATCATCATTAAGCTTAAGAGAACTAGGATTATTAGCGGCTAGATATTTTAAATATTTTGATATTATTTTATCATCATCCATTAGGTGATCGCACTTTTTTAGAAATCTTATCAAGCAAAGCGTTAAGATATTTTGTTTGAGAAATATCTATAAAAAAATTTGAAGCATTTAAGTATTCCTTAATAATAATTTTAGTTGAGGTTCTTGGCTTATATAAAAATTCAAAAATTGCACTTTTTATTATTACTTGAAATACTTTGTCTAATCTAATCATATTAAGATCAGTGTTTAAATGATTATTAATCTCATCTGTAATTACTTCATCTCTTTCTAATGTACCATTCACTACGTCTTTAATAAATTTTTTAAATCTGTGTTTTGGAAAAGCTAATTTTTCTTCTTTATTAAAAAATTGACCATATAATTTTTGAATAATTATTACCCTTGGGTTATTTTTAGGACTATAAATTATTGACATTTATTTATTGGTTAACACAACTTTTACAGCTTCAGAAGCTTCTAGTCCTTTTTTCCCTCTAGCAATAGCTTGCTTTTTATTAAGGCAAGTAATAATGCCGTTTCCAATTGGTTTTTTTGAACTTATGGATAATTTCATTATCGCATCTGTTGCAGATTGAGAAATAAAATCAAAGTGTGGCGTTTGTCCTTTAATTACACAACCTAAAGCAATGAAACCATTGTATTTATTTATATTTCTTGAAATAGTTACTGGTATCTCAAATACTCCAGGCACTTTAAGAATCTTAATAGAATAATGTTTTTTGTTTAAATTATTTAAAGTGCTTTTCAACAAATCATTTGAAATATCTTTATAATAATCTGCGATAATGACTAATATTTTCTTTTTCATTTTATTATTTCTTGTTTTTGTATTCTAATTCCATATCCTTCTAAACCAACAACCTTTTTGGTTGATCTTGTTACTAAAATCATATTTTTTATTTTAAGACTTTTAATTATTTGAGCACCTATACCATAATTTTTTATGAGTTTATCAAACCCTTTTTTATAAAATTCCTTAGATTTATATTGTTTAAGAGTTTGTGAGACAGATTTTAAATTTGGATCTCTTATAAAAACCAAAACACAGTTATTATATTTTTTAAAGTAAGATAATGTTTTATTAAATGAGTTTGGTAATTTTTGATTAATTAAATAATTTTGAACTACGTTGGATGAAATAACCCTAACTCTTGGTGTAGAGTTTAAATTAATTTTTCCTTTTAATAATGCAAAATGTTCTGATCCATCTAAAACACTTTCAAATACTTTAATAATATATTTTTGATTTTGTACAACTATACTCGATGTATTTTTTAATTTAATTAACTTTTCTTTTTTCAATCTAAATGAGATCAAATCATCGATTTTTGCAATTGCAAGTTTATGCTTTTTTGCAAATTTAAATAAGTCTTCACCTTTTGCCATAGTTCCATCCTCATTCATAATTTCACATATAACTGCAGCTGGAAGTTTATTGGACAGTTTAGCTATATCTACGGATGCCTCTGTATGGCCTGCTCTTACAAGAACTCCTCCGTCTCGAGCAATAATAGGAAATACATGTCCGGGGGAAACTATTTCTTTTTTATTGGGATTTTTTTTAGTAGCAACTCTAATTGTTTTAGCGCGATCCTTTGCTGATATACCTGTTGTTATTCCTTTTTTTGCTTCAATAGAAACTGTAAAAGCAGTTTTATTTCTAGATTGATTAACAGGTGCCATATAATTAAGTCCCAATTTTTTTGCATGTATATTATTTAATGTTAAGCAGATTAATCCTCTTCCGTACTTAGCCATAAAATTTATTTTTTTGTAATCAACATCTGACGCAGAGAAAACTAAATCTCCCTCGTTCTCTCTATTTTCATCGTCAACCAAAATATACATTCCTCCCTTTTTTGAGATAGAAATAATTTTTTCAATGTTACTGAATTTATTTTTTTTCATTTAAAAATTTTTTTACATATTTTGATAGAATATCTATCTCAATATTAACTAAATCATTTTTTTTTAAATAATATAAATTAGTTAACTTTAATGTGTGAGGAATAACCCAAATTTCAAATGAATTTTTTTTTATTTTTGCAATTGTTAAAGAAACACCATTGATTAATATAGAGGCTTTTTCGACTAAAAATTTCTTCAATTTACTCTCAATTTTAAATTCATAAATTTTTGATTTATCAATTTTTCTAATCGATATTGTTTTCGAGACTGTATCAACATGACCTTGGCAAATATGACCAGATATATTTTGTTTATATTTAAGAGGAAGTTCTAAATTTATAATTGATCCTAATTTAATATTTTTAAACTTAGATTTCATAATAGTTTCATTAGAAAGATAAAATTCTAAAGTTTTATTTTTGTATGAAATTAGTGTGAGACAAACTCCATCACAAGCGACAGATATTCCAAGATTTTTATTATTAACTTTAATTGAGGATTTAATAAAAATATTAATACCTTTATCCCTTTTAACAATTTTACTTATTTTTCCTTGATTGAATATTATTCCATTAAACATATTAGTTAAAACAGGTAAGTTTATCTTTATCTATAAAAGTATTAATTTTATTTTTTTTATAATTTGTATTTAAAATTTTTAAAAGTTTTTTTACATAAATCGTATCTTTAATTTTGATGCTTTTATTTGACTTAAAAAGATAAAATTCATTTACTAGACCATTGTTAATAAAATTTTCTAAAAGAGTTGGTCCACATTCAATTAATACTTGATGTAAGTTTTTCTTGTGAAGAGTACTAAGGACATATTTCAAGTCAAATTCTTTACCTAAAGTTCTAATATTAAATATTTCTGTATTAGTATGTCTTAATTTTTTAATTTTATCTTTATTATTGCTTTTAGAAAATATTATTTTTTTTAAGTCTTTATTTTTAAATATTTTTGAAGATGATTTAACTTTTAAATCTTTATCAATAATCACAATTGTTGGTGAACATTTTTCCAAACCATTTAGTCTGCAAGTTAATTCAGGATTATCATTATTAATAGTCACATAAGATGTCAACAATGCTTGGCACCTATACCTTAAGATATGCGTGATGTCTTTTGAATAGAAATTGGATATTGGTGTTTTATCTCTATAGATTCTATTATTCTGTGAAATCGCAAGTTTTCCAATTACATAAGGGAAATTATTTTTTCTTATAAAATCATATTCAAAATACAATTTTTTGGTTTTATTATTTATAAAATTATTTTTTACATTTATTTTATGTTTTTCTAATATATTTTTAGCAGTATTTTTTGTTCTCTTATCTTCATCTGTATGTGAAAAAAAAACTTTTTTAAATTTTTTTTTAATCAAAGTATTCGTACAAGGTGGAGTTTTCCCATAGTGAGTACATGGTTCTAGTGACACATACATGGATGAATTATATAAATCTTTAGATTTATTTTTATTAATTGCATTTATTTCCGCATGAGGTCTTCCATTTTTACCTGTTACACCATATGAAATTATTTTATTGTTTCTAGTAATAACACATCCAACAGAGGGGTTTGTGCCTGTAAAATATTTTTGATTTTCAGCAAGACTAATTGCAAGCTTCATTAATTTTTTATCAGATAATTGAAAGTTATCTTTTTTTGTAGACATCAATTTTATCTACAAATTGAACAAAATCTTTTTCTTCTCTAAAATTTCTATAAACAGATGCAAATCTTACATAAGCAACTGGATCTAAATCCTTTAATCCCTCCATAACCATAGTCCCAATTGTATTGGAAGATATTTCACTCTGACCTAGTTCTTCAAGCGATCTAGATATTTTAGAAATGAATTTTTCAGCAGTTTCTGTATCTATTGGTCTTTTCTTTAAAGCTACATAAATGGATTTAGATAGTTTTTCTCTATCAAATGTAGATTTTCTTCCATTTTTTTTGACTACCGTTAACTCTCTAAATTGAACTCTTTCGAATGTTGTAAATCTCTGTCCACATATGCACAATCTTCTGCGTCTAATTGCTGTGCCGTCTTCCGTTGGTCTTGAGTCAACAACCGAGGTTTCCCCTTTTTTGCAGATCGGGCATATCATGTTTTAATTATCCTAAGTGTTTATATATAGGAAAATTCGAACATAAATCTACAACTTCTTTTCTAACCTCTTCTTCAATTTTTGAATTATCATTTGGATTATCTGATAAACCCTTAATAACTTTTGTTATTAATTCACCAACTAATTTAAATTCATTTAATCCAAATCCTCTTGTTGTTGCTGCTTGTGAGCCTAACCTTATACCAGACGTAACCATTGGACTTTCCGTATCAAAAGGTATTCCATTTTTGTTACAAGTAATATTTGCTCGAGATAAACTTTCAGCTGCAAGATTACCTTTCACATTAAATGGTCTTAGATCAACTAACATCAGATGTGTATCAGTACCACCTGAATAAATTTTAAAACCGTTATTTTTTAAAGTTTCGGCTAATATTTTAGCATTTGCTAAAACTTCTTTTATATAATCTTGGAACTCTGGTTTTAGAGCCTCTTTAAATCCTACGGCTTTAGCAGCAATAATATGCATTAATGGACCACCTTGGTAACCTGGGAAAACTGCAGTATTGAATTTTTTTGCAAGATCCTCGTGATTAGTTAAAATTATACCACCCCTCGCACTTCTAAATACCTTATGCGTGGTTGATGTAACAACATGAGCATGGTCAACTGGATTTGGATACCCTTTACCAGCAACCAAACCTGAAAAATGTGCCATATCAACCATGAAATAAGCACCAATTTTATCAGCTATTTCTCTAAATCTTTTAAAGTCAATTACTCGTGAATAAGCACTACCACCAGCAATAATCAATTTAGGTTTATGTTCTAAAGCTAATTTCTCAACATTATCATAATCAATCAATTCAGATTGTTTATCAACATCGTATCCAATTGCATTAAACCATTTTCCCGACATAGATATTTTTAATCCATGTGTAATATGTCCACCAGAATTTAAACTCATTCCCATGAACGTATCGCCTGGTTTTAGTAGAGCTAAAAATACAGCACCATTAGCCTGAGCTCCAGAGTGAGGTTGTGCATTTGCAAATTTACAATTAAAAAGTTTTTTTAATCTTTCTATTGCCAAATCCTCAGCTACATCTACATGCTCACATCCATTATAGTATCTTTTTCCTGGATAACCTTCAGCATATTTGTTTGTTAAAACAGAACCTTGTGCTTCAAGTACTGCTTGTGAAACTATATTCTCGGATGCAATTAATTCAATATGATTTTGTTGTCTTATCAATTCATCATTAATTGCTTTATAAATATCTGGATCACTTTGTTTTAAACTTTTTTCAAAAAAATCTTGGTATTGATTATTTATATATTTACTTTCACTAGACATATTAAATCCTTTTAACTCTTTTTAAGTGTCTTCCCCCTTCAAAATTAGTTTTTAAAAAGGTGTTAACACATTTCATTGCTAAACTTTTATTAGTTAGTCTTTCACCTAATGTAATAACATTTGCATCATTATGCAATCTTGATAATTTCGCATTTTTAATGGAATAACATAATGCAGCTCTGATCTTCTTATGTCTATTTGCAGCCATAGACATTCCTAATCCTGAACCACAAATCAATATACCAACATTAGATTTTTTTTTTGACACCATTTTGCTCAACTTATGTGCATATGTTGGATAATTTACTGAAACAGATTTCTTGTTAGTTCCTAAATCCATGATATCGAATTTCGTTTTAAGTTTTTCAAAAATGAAGTTTTTAAGAGAATAACCTGCATGATCTGAAGCAATATAAATTTTTTTCAAACTAATTAAATTTGTAATCTAAAACGCATGCAACTAGGTGAACTCTATTTTCTTCACCTCCGTTAAAAGCATTATGATACTTTGTATTGTTTGTAATCCAGACAGAACCATCAGCAGGCATGTGTTGAGCAACTTTATCAACAACCATAATTGCACCAGGATTAGTATATATTGGTATATGCAGTCTTGGCTCTGGGTCTCTATGCCAACTTAAAGTTGATCGAGGTTCTTTTAACAATAATCTCATTCTCCCAAGTTTGTATCTTTTGCTTAATACATCGTAAACTTCTTTGAAATAAGTGTGTTCGAAATCTTTTACAAATTCAGTATATTTTTCTTCCTCTATTGCAACATCACGGCTAACTTCTTTCCCAGTTGAATCTGGCTTTGTCCAGTATACTCCTCTAACCTTGCTTCCTTTAATTGAGTCAGGGTCGCCTGGTATTTGATTTAATGATATACCTGCAAAGTGGGGTATTCCTAAACTTGTGTCAAAGCCTTTCATGTTCAATACTTCATCACAAGCAGCTTGTAATTTTTCAATGTCAAAACTTACGTCTTGTAAGTGAAAATCACTATTAGAATTACTTTTTTTTACTTCTTTAAGATAAGATACGTTGTTCATGCGCTAAATAAATACTTTATTATTTTATATATAACATATAACTTTTGTCGCATCATACATATAATTAATAATGATTATCACAGGAAAATATCCAAATTTAAGGATGAGAAGATCAAGAAAAAATAGTTGGTCACGTAGGCTTGTACAGGAAAATAGTCTTTCTTATAACGATCTGATTCTTCCAATTTTTTTAACAGATGGCTCTAACCAAAAAATTCCTATTAAATCTATGCCTAATATTTATAGATATTCAATAGATAGACTTTCAAAGATAATAGACAAATCAATTAAAAAAAAAATTCCTATGGTTGCACTGTTTCCTCAAACAAAAATTAAGTTAAAAAATCCATTAGGCTCTGAAGCATTAAACGAAAATAATTTAGTATGTAAGGCTATTAGATACATTAAAAAAAGATATAAAAATGAAATTGGTATAATGTGTGATGTTGCTCTTGATCCATATACTTCTCACGGTCATGACGGATTGTTAAAAAATAGTAAAATTGTTAATGATGAAACAATAAATGTTTTAGTTAAACAATCACTATTACAAGCATCAATGGGCTGTGATGTAATAGCACCATCAGATATGATGGATGGAAGAATTGGAAAAATAAGAAAAGAGTTAGATAAAAACAAATTTGAAGATGTTCAGATAATTTCTTATGCTGTAAAATATGCATCAAGTTTCTATGGACCATTTAGAGATGCTGTAGGATCAAAAGGTGCTTTAAGAGGAGATAAGAAAACTTATCAAATGGACTTTAAAAATACCAATGAAGCATTAAGAGAAGTTTCAATCGATATTAAAGAAGGTGCAGATATGGTAATGGTAAAACCAGGTTTACCTTATCTAGATATAATTAAAAACGTTAAAGAACATTTTAAAATTCCAGTTTTAGCGTATCAAGTTTCAGGAGAGTACAGTCTTATAGCTAATGGTATTAAACAAGGAATAATAGACGATAACGTCATTTATGAAACCCTTATGGCATTTAAAAGAGCTGGATCAAACGCTATAATTTCATATTTTGCTGATCAAATAAACTTAGATTTTTAATAGACGTATATAGGTTAGATCTTGAACTTGGATAGTTTATGCCAATTGTTTTTAGTATAGTTTTTTCTAAATAATCACCTACAATTTTAAAGCCGATCAATAACTCATTATAGTTATCGATTTCAAAATTTTTATCAATTAGGAAGTTTGGAACATTTTTTTTTGTAGATTTTACAAAATATTTTTTGTTACCATTAGATCCAATTTCTTCACTCACATAATCTTTAAATTCAATATCATAACCAACACATTTGTAAAAACTAAGCTCCCAAAAAATAAATTCTAAAAGCCATTTGTTATGATTTAATATATTTTTTAAATTGTCAGTAAGATAAAAAACATTTTCATTTTGTTGATCCTCAACAGTTAATAATTTAATTAAACTCATTGCATAGGAAATAGATAATAATTTATTTTTATCGTCCATAAATAATGGTGTAACTACTTGGTCAATCTCTAATTTAAAGTAACCAACCTTCGAGTCATTCTTAGAATTAAAGTTCAAATGAAATTTATTACCTATTAATAAGTAGTTTTTTATTTTCTTTGATGTGGATCCGTAAATTACACCAGTAACTTTTCCATGATTTTTGGTATAAAATTCTGCTATAGAATTATTTTCACTATACTTATTTTTTGAGAGTAAAAAACCTGTATCCTGCCAATTCATTTTTTATTAAGTGATTTTAGTAATTCATTTGCAGCAGATTGCTCTGCTTTTTGTTTAGAAGATCCAGTAGAAAAAATATAATTTGTGTTACTAATTTTTACTCCAACTTTAAAAGTTGGTTTATGTCTAGGGCCTGTATTCGATATTAGTTTGTAACTAGGAAGAGTTTTGAATTTTTTAAGTGAATATTCTTGTAATTTGGTTTTTGCGTCCACAACATTATCAAAAGAAGATTTCAAATAAGTGCTCCAATTGTTTAGTATAAATTTTTTTGCTTGATCCAAATTTGAATCTAAAAAAATTGCACCTATCAATGCCTCACAACAATCTGAAATTATTTTATTTTCAATTTGTTTTCTGCTTTTATCCTTTCCAATATTTATAAAATTATCTATTTTCAATTTTTTACCAATTTCTAGACACATATTTTTATTTACTAAAGATGCAAATTTTTTATCAAGACTACCAACTTTTTCATTTGGATATAATTCAAGTAATTTTTTTGAAATTACTATTCCTAAAACTCTATCACCAAGAAATTCTAGTCTCTCGTAATTATTTTCAGAGTCTGAACTTTTATGTGTGAATGCAGTTATTAAAAAAACCTTATTTTTAAATACATAATTTATTCTATTTTCTAAATTTTTAAATTTGCTTTTCACTATTTAATTTTTTTAAATAATCTGCTGAATCTCATTATTTCGTTCCATTTCCAAATCAAAAAAATACTACCTTTTCTCGGATCAGAAGAAAAAAACAATATTTGTGCTTTACCAACTAAATTATTTTTATGCACATAACCAACTTCAGATAAAAATCGACTATCTTTTGAGCAATCTCTATTGTCACCTAAAAAAAAATAATGATCTTTTGGGACTATAAATTTGTCAGAATTTTTAAAGGATATGTCATTTCTATATGATGCAAAATATTTTTTTCCATTTGGTAATTTTTCCTCGTATGTTGAAACACTTATTTCATTGTTTCCACAAAATAAATAATCATTTTTATTCTTTATGGTTTTAACTATTTGATTATTATTTAAATACAGATCTCCATCGATAAACTGTAAAACATCACCTGGTAATCCTATTAATCTTTTAATATAGTCAGTTCTGTTATCAGCAGGAGTTTTAAAGACAACAACATCTCCTCTTTCTGGATTATCACTTAATACACGCCCATTTAATATAGGTGGGCTAAAAGGAAAAGAATGTTTACTATATCCATATGAAAATTTTGTCACAAATAATCTGTCTCCCACAAATAAATTAGGTTCCATAGAAGAAGATGGTATATAAAAAGGTTGTATAAGAATTGACCTAATAAAAACTGCAATTATTAATGCAAAAATAAGGGTTTTAGTATTATCTATTATAAATTTTTTCATTAAGTGTTTTCAAGTATTACGTAAGCAATAGAATGCTTATTTTCGTCGGATAATGAAACATAAATTTTTGGTTTATCTAATTTAAATTTTTTTTTTATAAAAGTTCTTACCTTTTTAGAAATATTTATTTTAGGTTTTCCTAATTTATTATTTATTACCTCTATATCTGAAAAATTTATATTATTTCTAAAACCAGTGCCTAAAGCTTTAACGAATGCCTCTTTAGCCGCAAATCTTTTTGCATAATAATTCGTTTTATTTTTTATATTTTTTGAAAATCTTATTTCTTTGTTTGTAAAAACTCTTTTGATAAATTTCTTATCGTCGATTAATTTATTAATTCTTTTATTTTCAACAATATCAACACCATTTCCTATGATATTCATGTTATCTTATTATTTTCTTAAAATTTTTAATTACTTTATTCATTCCAAACAAAACTGACTCCCCAATAATAAAATGACCAATATTAAATTCTTTAATAAATTTGACTTTTTTTAATATTTTTGCTGTTTTATAATCCATGCCATGACCAGCATGTACTTCAATATTAAACTTATTTGCTAATTCTGAACATTTTTTAATTTTTTTGAGTTCATTAAAATAATTTATTTTATTTTTAACTTTAAAAGATAATTTACCAGTGTGTAATTCAACACAGTGTGTGCCGATTTTTTTAGAAAACTTTATATCTTCAATATTTGGATCAATAAACAGACTTGTACGAATTTTAGAATTATTCAATTTTTGAATAATTCTCTTAATTTTTTTAAAATTTTTTTTTAGATTTAATCCACCCTCAGTCGTTATTTCTTGTCGTTTTTCAGGAACTATGCAAACAAAGTTAGGTTTTGATTTGATTGCAATTTTCAACATTTCTTCGTTTGCAGCCATTTCTAAATTAGTTGGTATTTTTTTATTTTTTGTAATTTTTTTCAAATCAATATCATTTATGTGTCTTCTATCCTCCCTCAAATGAATTGTAATTGAATCAGCTCCATATTTTAAGGCTGATAGTGCTGCCGAGTATGGATCAGGATGTTTTTCACCTCTTGCATTCCTTAAAGTTGCTACGTGATCAATATTTACACCTAATCTTATACTCATCTCAAAAATCTACTTCCTGGTTTTGTGATAGGAATTTTTTTTAGAAAATTTGGTAAATTTTTTTTACTGTATGTAGGAACATCTAATTTAATCTGTGATATGATTTTTCCTTTTTTAATTTTTAATGTTTTCTTATTTGATCTATTTATCAAACATGCATAACCTATAACTTTAGCCTTTTTTTTTTTAATAAGTTTAAAACATTCTAAACTCGATTTTCCTGTTGTTATGACATCTTCAATTATCAAAACTTTTGAATTTTTTTTTATATCAAAACCTCTTCGTAATTTGAATTTCCCCTCTACTCTCTCACAAAAAATTGTTTCCTTTTTAAGTATTCTTCCTATTTCAAATCCTATAACAATGCCACCCATAGCTGGTGCAAGTATAAGGTCAAATTTTTTAAAATTTTTTTTAATTTTTTTACTTAATGAATTACAGAAATTTTTTGATAGATGTGGATAGCTTAGAAGTTTTGCGCATTGTACATATTTTGGTGAATGAAGACCTGAAGATAATACAAAATGACCTTCTAAAAGAGCATTAGTTTTTCTTAAAACCGCTAAAGAGTCTTTTAAAGAAAGCATATTTTTTGTTCTTATGTCTTATAATTTTAAAATTGTAATCTTTCTGTTTTAGTTCACTAATAAGTTTTGTAAAGTTTTTCAAATCATGGATTATTAAATTAAATCTAAAATTAATATTTTTTTTTGTCTTCTCCACCATTTCGACACTTGAAATATTAACATTATTAATACCTATCATAGTTGTCACATCACCTAATTTACCTGGCTCATCTTCTAAGGAAATCCACAGTGTAGTATTATATCTTTTCTGTTTTAAAGGTTTTGTGTTTTCTCTATATTGCCAATATCTTCGTATTGCTGCCCTAGCCTTACCTGTTTTAGTACTAGTTAACCAATGCAATGATGGAGAAACTTTTTTAGATGTTATAATTTTAACGACATCTCCATTTCTAAGTACAGATTGCAAAGCTTGCTCATTACCATTTACTTCACAACCTACCGCTGTATCACCAACTTGAGTATGTACAGCATATGCAAAATCAATTGGTGTTGCATTTTTTGGTAGTTTAATAACAGAACCCTTTGGAGTAAAACAAAATACATTTTCTTGGAACATTTGTAGTTTTGTATATTCATAATAATGTTCTGGATTTTCATTTTTATCAATTATCTCGACAAGATCTGCTAACCAATCATACTCTTTCCATGTAAGTGAATTAAATTTTTCTGATGATTTATATTTCCAATGTGATGCTATACCTCTTTGTGCAAATTCGTGCATTTGACTTGTTCTTAATTGTATTTCAATTGGTCTTTGATTGGGACCAATGATTGCAGTATGAATAGATTTATAGTTGTTAATTTTTGGTGATGATATGTAATCTTTAAATTTACCTGGTATACAGTTCCATTTACTGTGTAAAGCTCCTAAACATCTGTAACAGTTTTCAACATCATCAAGTATAATTCTAAAACCAATAATGTCAGTTATTTGCTCTAATGAAGTTCTTTTCTTTTGAATTTTTCTCCATATTGAAAAAGGTGTTTTCTCTCTACTAAATATTTTAAATTTTAAATTATTTTCATTTAATAAATTTTCAAATTCAGACAATACATTATTATAATTAACTAAATTGCTATCTTTGATTTGGTTTAATCTATCTTTAATTAATTTTCTTGCCTCTGGATTCAAAACCTCAAAAGATAAATCCTCAAGTTCATCTCTTATTCTATTCATACCCATTCTATCTGCTAACGGTGAATAAATTTCCATAGTTTCTTTTGCTATTCTTTGACGTTTTTCAATTTTATCGATTGCTTTTAACGTTCTCATATTATGTAATCTGTCAGCGAGTTTTACTAATAAAACTCTTATATCTTTAGAAGTAGCTAGAATAAGCTTTCTGAAATTTTCAGCTTTTGAATTTGATATAGCCTGATTTTCAAACTCGGAAATCTTAGTTACACCATCAACAAGATCTGCAACTTCTTTACCAAACTCTTCCTCTATAGTTTTGTAAGTAGCATGAGTATCCTCTATGGTATCATGTAACAAACCAGTTGCTATTGTAGCACTATCAAGTTTTAAATCTGTTAATATATTAGCCACTGCAACTGGATGAATAACGTATGGATCGCCAGAATGTCTTTTTTGGTTTTTATGCGCCTTCAAGGCGAATTCATAAGCCTTTGACAATGCATCAGGATTTAGAAATTTGTTATAAGATTTAACCTTATTAATGAGATCTTCAGAATTAATCATATTTATATTATATCATTTTTTTTAGATTAATTTAATAGTTCTTAGTTCGTCTGTGGGCAAAGAAAATATTAAATCTTTAATATTTCTTTTTAAAATTGGATGAGACCAGTTTTTTGATATCTCAAATAGTGGAAATAAAACAAAATTCCTTAAATGCATTGACTTATGCGGGATTGAAAGGTTTTGATTATTTTTTTCTAAATTATAAACTTTCCCATTAAAATCAATAATATCAATATCACAAACTCTAGGATGATTTTTTATAGCTTTTTTTCTACCAATCTTTATTTCTATTGATTTAATGATGTTAAATAATTTAATAGGATTAAAAGACGTTTTCACCAATATCACTGAGTTTACATAAAAAGGAAATTTTTTGTTAGGCCAGGACTCAGTTTTATAAAGGCTTGAAGATTTCAAAATTTGAATGTTGCTCTCTATGATTAATTGTTGGGTTTTAATTAAATTGCTAATTTTATTTCCAAGATTTGAACCTAGTGCTAAATACACATAATTAGCTCGATTTTCTAAAGTACCTTGCTTTTTCACGGTTCCAATCTCTAGTTTTTTTTGTATGTCGTTTATCATGCTGTTTTTTTCCCTTTGCAACGGCAATTTCTAGCTTTGCTTTTCCCTTTTTAAAATACATTTTTGTGGGAACCAATGTAAATCCTTCTTCATTAATTCTACCAATCAATTTATTAATTTCCTTTTTATTTAATAATAATTTTCTTTCAGAATATGGGCTATGATTTGAATAACTAGCTTGTTTATAAACAGGAATATGAGAATTAATTAAATAAATTTCACCATCTTTTTCAACAGCATATGAATCTGCAATATTAACTTTACCGTCTCTTATAGATTTTATTTCAGATCCTCTTAATACAATTCCAGCCTCAAAGAGTTCTTTAAAGAAATAATTAAAAGAAGCTTTTCTATTTAATGTTATGATTTTTAAACCACTTAAGGTTTTTTTATTCATTAATTAATTTTGCGATTTTAAGTGCCTTCTCTACCTCTTGTTTGGTAGTATCCATAATTTTAACTAGTGGTAATCTTACAGCATCATCACATAAGTTTAATAGTTTAGCAGCATATTTTACAGGTGATGGATTACTTTCAATAAAAAGTGACTTGTGAAGAGGTTGTAATGAGGCATCAATTTTCTCTGCTTGACTAATTTTATCTTGATCTCCAGAAGTAGATAATGATTGCATCTCAGAACAAAGTTTAGGGGCAACATTGGCAGTGACAGAAATACATCCAACTCCTCCTCTTTTGTTGTATTCAAAAGCTAAACCATCCTCTCCTGTTAGCTGTATAAATTCAGATCCCATTTTATTTTTGTGTTGGTCTACTCTTTCAAGAATTCCAGTTGCATCTTTTACTCCAGCAATATTTTTAAGTTCAAACATTCTCGCCATAGTATCAACTGAAACATCAATTACAGATCTTCCTGGAATATTATAAACAATTATAGGTATTCCACAGTTATCGTTAATGGCTTTGTAGTGTTGATATAAACCCTCTTGAGTAGGCTTGTTATAATATGGTGTAACTACTAGTGCACCATCAGCACCAGCTTTTTCCGCGTGCTTTGTAAGATTTATTGCTTCTTCAGTTGAATTAGATCCAGTTCCTGCAATAACTGGTATTTTTCCTTTTGCTTCATTTATACAAAGTTCGATAACTTTTTCATGTTCTTTATGACTTAAGGTTGGAGATTCACCTGTTGTACCAGCAGGAACTAGTCCATGTGTACCATTTTCCAGATGAAAATTAATTAACTTTATATAACTTTCTTCATCTAATTTGTTATCCTTGAACGGTGTAACTAAAGCAACATTTGAACCTTTAAACATAATTATTTATATCATAAGTTGTCGTTTATTTTAAAAATGAAGAAAAAATCATTTAAAATCTGTACTACAATTATCTTCTTTTTGTTCAGTATTCAATCGGCATTTTGTGAGAATTTAATAATTCCAGGGCCAAAACCTAATTTAGCGAAGGAAAAAAAAGACAAATATATTTCGGGAATAATAATACCAAAATTTAAACCAGGAACATATGCATCAGAGGATCAATTAGAGCTTTTAAAAGAACTAGATAAGGAAAAAGAAATTGTTGTCAAAAGAGTTGATGGAATAATAATTCCAAAAAATAAACCTCTTATTGTTCACAAGAAAAGGTTAAGTACTACAAAAAAATCAAAATATTATAGTGATAGAGATCTTAATTACGCAAGACAAGCAATTGCTTTTATGGAGAAAAGTAACTGGAAAGATGCATTAAAAGTAGCAAAAAAAGCTAGAGCTAAGTCAATATATAATTTTATACAATGGCGACATTTGCTAACGCCAGGCAATAGAGCAACATTTTACGAGTATAAAAACTTTATTGAAAGTGTGCAAACATACCCACGATTAAGTCGTGTTAAGTACTTAGCAGAACATAAAATATCTACAAAAAATCAATCACCTAAAGAAATAATTAAATGGTTTGAAAAACATCCATACATAAGTGGTTTTGGTGAGATGGTTTTAGGAGAAAGCCTAATTAAATCAGGTAATAAGCAAAAAGGAATTCAATTAATAAAAAAAGGATTTATAAGAGCTGATTTAACAAAAAGTGATCTGATTAATTTTAGAAAAAAATTTAAAAAATATCTGACATCTGAAGATTATATAAAAAGAGCTGATCATCTTGCTTGGGAAAACAAACATTGGGACCTAAAAAGAATGTTAAGATATTTGCCAAAAGATTACCAACTTTTATACACAGCAAGACAAATACTTATGAGTAATTCATATGGTGTTGATACTGCTATATCTAAAGTACCAGCAAAATTAAAAAATGATGCAGGTTTAAATTATAACAGATTAAAATGGAGAGTAAAAAGAGGAAGACTCGATAGCTCATTAGATATTTTATTTAATATAAAAAATACTAAAGAATATATGGTTAGACCCGATAAATGGTGGGGTGAAAGATCTAAAATCGCAAGAAAATTAATCTATAAAAAAAGATATGAAGAGGCGTATAAAGTAACTAGCAAGAATGAATTATCTAAAGGACCAGAACTTGCTGAAGCTGAATGGTTAAGTGGATGGATAGCTTTAAGTTTTTTAAACGATCCAATTTTAGCAAAGGATCATTTTATTAAATTTTATGAAAATGTCAGCTACCCAATCAGTCTATCCAGAGGTGCTTATTGGTTAGGAAGAACTTATGAAAAATTAAAGGACAAAGAAAATTCAAAGAAATGGTATGTAATTGGTTCTAAATATCTAACAACATATTATGGTCAATTATCTCACATGAAAGCAAAGCCTAGAGAGAAATTTGAATTATCAGAATTAATGCAAATTGATAAAAATTATGCTGAAAGTTTTTATAGAAACAAAATTGTTGCTACTGTCCATTTATTAGATGAACTTAATAAAGATAAGTATACTAAGCATATTTTAAGGTATTTAGCTAATGACAATATTGATAAAGGTAGTGAAGTGCTTGCCGCAAAGTTAGCAACAGATATAGGTAGATTTGATTTTGCAATTCAGGTTTCTAAGATTGCATCGTATCAAAAGAGATTTCACAATAAATATAATTATCCAATTATAAGTACTCCTACAAAAGTTGGTGGAAGAAAAATACCAGAGTCAGCTTTAATACTTTCCATCATTAGACAAGAAAGTGAGTTTGATACGAGCGCAAATAGTAGAGTTGGTGCTCAAGGTTTAATGCAGTTAATGCCATACACTGCAAAAACAGTTGCTAAGCAGGCAAAACTTTCATATTCAAAATCAAGATTAACTAAAAGCCCTGAGTACAACATAAATCTTGGTTCATTTTATATAGCTGGATTAATTCTTGAATACGATGGATCCTACCCTTTCTCAATGGCTGCTTACAATGCAGGACCTAAGAGAGTAAAATATTGGAAAAGATTAAATAAGAACCCACAAAAAAAACAAACTGATTATATAGATTGGATTGAATTAATACCTTTTAAAGAGACTAGAAATTATGTCCAAAGAGTATTAGAGAATTATAATGTCTATAGATATGTATTGTCGCAAAAACCAATATATTTAAAAGATTTTTTCAAAAACAACCCATTATATTGATGGCGGAAGGAGAGGGATTCGAACCCTCGGTACACCTTTTCAAGCGTACGGCGGTTTAGCAAACCGCTGGTTTCAACCAGCTCACCCATCCTTCCAGTTAATACACCAATTAGCAGAAATTTTTAAATTTATAAAGAAAAAACAATTAATTTAATAGCAATACAAAGAGTTAAGATTTGCTTGAAACTGTAAACGTAACTTTATTATCATTAAAATCTAAACCTTTTCCAGTTACAGATCCATCTTTAATCCATTTCAGTGTGCCAGAAGCACCCATATTATTTGAACAGGAAAGCTGCCAAGTGCCTTTACCGCTTTTTTGAAGTATATAGTTGCCTTCGCAGGAACCATCATTGTTTGGTAAATCTAAATTAATGTTACCTTTATAATTTTTTTCGTCAAAATCTATAATTCCAGCAATTAAATCAGAGTAACCTTTCCAGCTTAATGCTATAGCTCTTTCACCCTTCAATGAATAAGAATTGCTTGCAGATGAGTTGTCAGTATTTTTTTTTTGTGTGGTATCTTCATTTGACGATGTAATATTAAAATTATTTTTATAAAATCCTAGCTTGTTTAGTTTGTCTCGAAATTCTTGATCTGACATTTTTTTACTAAATTTTGCTGCTTTTCCTTTTGCTGGGTTAATTCCATTTTTCCATTTAACAGTCCTTAATCTTGCAAATTTTTTACATTTTTTACCTGTTAAACTTTCACATTGTTTAATATCAGTTTTTGCACTTCCTGGAGCACAATTTGCTCCTTGTGAACAAGTCCAGTAGGTTCCATCAGTTCCATCAATTGTTACATAAAAATCGGAAGGATATTTTCTACCACCAGGATTACTTATATATTTAATAAAATAATCTACCATTCCTTCAGTTAATTGAAGTTGACCTTCTCCATACGGTGAATCGGATTTTGATATATTTGGGTTAATAATCGATACAAAAAATATAGATAAAGCAGCTATTAATTTTTTCATTTTAATAATTTAGCATATTTTAACGTGACTGTGTGTAGTATTTGAAAAGATTGAATATTCAATATTTATCAAGTATTTTCTGACAAAATGAAAAACAAATATTCAATTTTCTCTTTAATAAAAAATGCATTCTCAGACCATGAGAATTGGCAACAAGCTTGGGGTGATCCTGAGCCTAAGAAAGAATATGATGCTGTTATAGTTGGAGGCGGCGGTCATGGTCTTGCTACTGCTTATTATTTAGCAAAGAAACATAACCTAACAAATATTGCTGTAGTAGAGAAAGGTTGGATCGGTGGTGGCAACACTGGAAGAAATACTACAATCATAAGATCAAACTATTTATGGGATGCAAGCGCAGGTCTATATGATCATGCACTGAAAATTTGGGAGAATTTATCTCAAGAATTAAATTATAATGTAATGTTCAGTCAAAGAGGTGTAATGAACCTTGCTCACAATTTACAAGATGTTAGAGATTTAAAAAGAAGAACACATGCAAATAGATTAAATGGTATTGATGCTGTTTGGCTTGAAACTGATGAAGTAAAAAAATTCTGTCCAATTATAAATACATCGCAAGATATAAGATATCCTGTTTTAGGTGGAACATTACAAAGAAGAGCAGGAACAGCACGGCATGATGCTGTAGCTTGGGGATATGCACGTGGTGCGAATGAAATGGGTGTTGATATCATTCAAAATTGTGAGGTTAAAGGAATAAAAAGAAATGGTGATAAGGTTGAAGGTTTAGAAACTACAAAAGGTTTTATTAAAACAAAAAAAATTGGAGTAGTAGCGGCAGGTCATTCTAGTGTTATTGCAAATATGGCAGGTATTAAACTTCCATTAGAAAGTAAACCTTTACAAGCTTTGGTATCTGAACCAGTAAAACCAATTATTGATACGGTTGTTATGTCTAATGCAGTTCACGCTTATGTAAGTCAATCAGATAAAGGTGAGCTAGTTATTGGTGCTGGGACTGACTCGTATGTTTCATACACACAAAGAGGAAGTCACAATATTGTAGAAGATACATTAAAGGCCATTTTAGAGCTCTACCCTATTTTTAGTCGAATGAAGATGTTAAGACAATGGGGAGGAATTGTTGATATATGTCCAGATGCAAGTCCAATAATAAGCAAAACCAATATAAAAGGTTTATATTTTAATTGTGGATGGGGTACTGGAGGATTTAAAGCAACACCAGGTTCAGGGGATTTATTCGCTCACACTATTGCAAATGATGAACCACATAAATTAAATGCAGCGTTTAATTTAAATAGATTTGTAAGTGGTGATCTTGTAGATGAACACGGCGCTGCAGCAGTCGCACACTAATAATGTTTTTAATTAATTGTCCTTTTTGTGGTGAAAGAGATCAAAGTGAGTTTTCATCTGGTGGTGAAGCACATATTGTTCGTCCAAAACAGCCAACGGAATTAAGTGATGATCAATGGGCTGAATTTCTTTTCATGAGAAAGAATATTAAAGGAGTTCAATTTGAAAGATGGAACCACTCACATGGATGTAGAAAATGGTTTAATGTTGTAAGAGATACCTCGAATGACAAAATACATTCTGTATATAAAATGGGTGAAAAACCACCAGTAAAATAAATATTTATGTCAGATTTAAGAGTACATAAAACTAAATATATAAATGAGACTAAAAGAGTGTCATTTAAATATGATGGTAAAAATTATTTTGGATACGAAGGTGACACACTTGCCTCTGCTTTATTGGCAAACGGTGTTCATTTAATAGGAAGAAGTTTTAAATATCATAGACCTAGAGGTATAATGTCGTGTGGTTCTGAAGAACCTAATGCTATTTGTCAGATTAGTGACAAAAATGATTTAACAGAACCAAATGTTAGAGCTACAGAATTAGAGATATATGATGGTTTAGAGGCATTTTCACAGAATTGTTGGCCAAATGTAAAGTTTGATATTGGAGGTATAAACAATTTAATATCCCCTCTTATACCAGCAGGTTTTTATTATAAAACTTTTATGTGGCCAAAAAGTTTTTGGAAAAAAGTTTATGAACCATTAATCAGAATGTCTGCTGGACTTGGAAAATCACCAACCGAACCTGATCCAGATATATATGATCACAAATATGTTCACTATGATGTACTTGTAATTGGTGGTGGATTATCTGGAATAATATCAGCAAAAATAGCTGCAAAAAGCAATTTAAAAACCTTATTAGTAGATGATAAAAAAACACTTGGTGGTTCAACTATTTTTCAAAATAACGACAGTTTTAAAATCGATGATCAGCACTCTAGTAAATGGTTAGAAAAAGAAATTAATGAAATTTCAGAAATTGAGAATTTAACTGTTAAGACAAGAACAAGTATTGCTGCTTATCATGGATATAATTATCTTTTAGCAAGAGAAAACTTAACTGATCATTTATCAATTAAAGATAAGAAAGATAAAATCAGACAAAGATTGTGGAAAATTAGAGCAAAAAAAGTAATCATAGCGACAGGCGCAATTGAGAGACCTCTTGTTTTTAATAACAACGATAGACCTGGGATATTATTATCAAACTCTATAAATAAATATTTAGATTATTATGGTGTTGCATGTGGTAAAAATATTATTGTCTTTACAAATAATGACAGTGCATACGAAACAGCAATTTCACTTCATAAAAAGGGAATAAAAAATCTAATAGTCGATTTAAGAAAAAACTCTCAATCTGAAATAGCAAAACAAGCACAAAACCTAGGAATTAAGATTTACTTTAATCATGTTGTTACGAATACATTTGGCTATAGAAGAATAAATTCGGTAGAACTGATGGAGTTATCAGATGATGGCAATACAACCATAGGAAATAAAATTAAATTAAATTGTGATTGCTTGGGTATAAGCGGAGGTTGGACTCCAATGGTCCATATGCATACTCAATCAGGTGGTAAGCTTGATTTTAAAAATGATGATCAAGTTTTTATTCCAAAAGAAATTGATAATGATCAAATAAGTGTTGGTGCATGTAATGGTGATTTTGATTTAGAAACCATTATAGATAAAACAGTTAATAAAATAAATATTTTTTTAGAAATAAATAATCAGGATTATAAAAATACTAAGGTTGATTGTTCTATTGAAAAAGAAAAAAGAAATATTTGGTTACTGCCAAATAAAATACCATTAGGTAAAACTAAATGCTTCATTGATTTTCAAAATGACTCTACTGCCAAAGATATAAAATTAGCCCTTAAAGAAGGTTTTAGATCTATTGAACATGTTAAAAGATATACCACAACCGGTATGGCCACTGATCAAGGAAAGCTTTCAAATATGCATGCATTAGGAATTATCGCTGATACAGCTGGAGTTAAAATGGGTACATTAGGAACTACAACCTTTAGACCTCCTTTCACACCTTTGACTTTTGGAACAATAGTTGGCAGAAATGTAGGAAAATTTTTTGAGGTTGTAAGAAAAACCTCAATTCACGATTGGCATGTTGATAATAAAGCTAAATTTGAAAATGTTGGTCAATGGAAAAGGCCTTGGTACTATCCAATAAATGGCGAGACTATGCATGATGCCGTTCAAAGAGAAAGCAAAGCAGCTAGAGATAGTGCTGGTATTTTGGATGCTTCAACATTAGGAAAAATTGATATTCAGGGTACAGATGCATCAGAGTTTTTGAATAGAGTATATACAAATGCATGGTCAAAATTATCAATTGGAAAATGCAGATATGGATTGATGTTAAATGAAGATGGGATGGTTTATGATGATGGAGTTACAACTAGATTAGCTGAAAATCACTATTTAATGACCACTACTACTGGTGGCGCAGCTAATGTTCTTGGAAAACTTGAAGATTATTTGCAAACAGAATGGCCTGAACTAGACGTTTACCTGACATCAGTAACTGATCATTATTCAACAGCAAGTTTATGTGGACCTAATTCAAAAAAAATAATTAACAAAATATTTCCTGAACTAGATTTAAGCGATGAAAACTTTCCACATATGTCTTTTAAAAATACAAAACTTGATAACGTAAATTGTAGAGTGATGAGAATAAGTTTTACCGGTGAGCTTAGCTATGAGATCAATATAGAGTCAAAATATGGCAAATCTTTATGGGAAAAATGTATTTCTGTTGGTCAAGAGTTTAATATAACTCCTTATGGCACTGAAACTATGCACCTTTTAAGAGCTGAAAAAGGTTTTATAATTGTAGGGCAAGATACAGACGGAACGATGACTCCGTCTGATCTACAAATGGATTGGATTGTAAGCAAAAAAAAATATGATTTTATAGGTAAAAGATCTTTATACAGAAGTGATACTATAAGAGAGGATAGAAAACAATTAGTTGGATTATTAACGGATGATCCTAAAGAGATTTTAGAGGAAGGTGCTCAAATAGTTTCAGATACAAATACAAAACCAATCGATATGTTAGGGCATGTCACATCAAGTTACTTTAGTCCAAATCTTAACAAGTCTATAGCCTTAGCAGTAGTAAGAAGTGGTAAAAATATGAAAGGTAAAAAACTAATTATTCCGATGGAAAATAAAAATATCAACGTAACAGTTTCTGACACAATATTTTTAGATAAGGAGAATAAAAGATTAAATGCTTGATACACACTATCCACAAATTACTGATAACAAATTAAATGATGTGGAAATATCATTGCAAGAACCAATTAGCAAAATTAATTTAAGAGGAAAATCTAAAGAATTTTTTGCAAAAGCTGGAAAAGTATTATCTTTAATTTTACCAAATGAAGCTAATACAAGTTCATTTAGTGAAAATTTTAATGCAATATGGCTCAGTCCTGATGAATGGATGGTTTATTTTAAAAATGACGATGAAAAAGTAATATTTAACAAGTTATACTCTGAAATATCTAAAGTTAATTATGGATCTGTAACTGATATCTCAGATCAATGGATATGTATAAATTTAAAAGGCAGTAAGATTTATGATATTCTCTCAACTGGATGTTCGTTTAATTTTGATCAATTTTTAAAAACAGATGGTTTAACAACACAAACAATAGTTAATCATATTGATGTAATATTACATAACAAAAATACTTATAATATTAATTTATTTGTAAGAAGATCTTTCTCAGAACATTTATGTCTATGGCTAAACGACAGTGCTAAATTTGTCTAACTTAAAGTTCAAATAAAAAAAAGTATATCCTAAATAACTAAGTGAAAAAATCCAATTATATATCACCCATAGCCAAAAGAAATTTTCAAAGTTAGAGTTATAAAATACAGCTGTATAAAAAACTAGAAATGGAAATATTACATTTCTAAAAACATTTGCAATCAAAGCTTTTTCTGATTTTTTTAGTGCCATAAAAAAACCATTTGATAAGAAAAAAACTGGATAAGCTGGCAATACAAATGCTGATATTTGTAAATACAATTTTCCAAATTCAATAACGTTTAAATCAGTGGAAAAAAGACCTGTTAACAATTCAGCTAAGGAATAAACTAATAATGAAGATAAAATCATTATTACAAAAGCATATTTTATTGCGGTTAAATATGTTTGTTTAATTCTCAATAAATTTTTAGCACCAAAATTTTGTGCTATAATTGTTATAATTGCAGTGTTAATGCCAAGTATAGGTAAAAGTACAACTTGCTCAATTCTCGTGCCCGCACCATATCCAGCAGCCGCATACTCTCCTGAAAAGCCAGCATATTTAAAAACAATAGCAGATGCCACAGAGTAACCACATATAGAGATAATGATTGGCATAGATTGAAAAAAAATATTTTTTAAAAAATAAATTTTAGGAAAAAAATTATTAATAATTATATTTTTTGTAAGTTCACTTTTAATTACTTTATTGAAAATTATTATAAACGAAATTGATTGTGCAATTATTGTGGCAATACCAATGCCCTTCATGCCAAAAGCTGGAATAAATAAAAAACCAAAGATTAAAATTGGATTTAAAAATATATTTAAAAGAAAAGATATAATTAGGGCATTTCTGTATGTTTTGGTATCACCTTCTGCATGTAACAAAGAATTCATCGCAACGACTATTATAAAAAGGAAAGATCCATAGAAAATTATATTAGTATAGTCTAAACCTAAATTCATAACTTCATCTGTTGAACCCATAATCTTAAAAACATCATCAGAAAAATTAAGACCTATTAGTGTTATAAAAATTATTAAAATAATTGAAAAAAAAATTAACTGGCAAAAATAAGTTGAAGCTTTATTAAATTTTTTTTCACCTATGCTATTACCAATTAACGAAGTACCAGCAACTGTCACACCAATAGATGATGCGATTAATATAAAATATATAGGAAATGATTTGGTAAGTGCAGATAATGCCTCGGGTGAGATTTTACCTGCAAAATAAGTATCTACTATATTATATAAAGTCTGGAATAAAGTTCCTACACTTGCAGGTATTGCAAGCTTCCTAATTAATATCTTAACATCATCAGACAAAATATTCATACAAATTTATTTTCTTTTATAAATGAGGGGAATTTTTTTATTTAATAATTGTTTATGTCTTACAGTAAATCTAGTTATTTGACTTGATGTCAACTTGTCATAACACTTAGGACAAGATAATCCAATTTTGTAATATTTAGACTTTTTATCTTTTTTACTAATAGGCAATCTACAAGCGTTACAAATACCATAATTTCCAACTTTAGTATTTTTTTTAATTGTAACTCTATTGTCAAATACGAAACATTCTCCTTTCCAATTACTTTTTTTTGGATCAGTTTTATTAAAATAATTTATAATTCCACCTTTAAGCATATAAACATTTTTAAAACCATTATTATGTAAATAATTTGATGCTTTTTCACATCTAATACCACCTGTACAAAACATTCCAATTTTTTGTTTTTTATCTAAATTAGATAAATATGTTTTGAACTGTCTAAAATTATATGTATTTGGGTTAATGGCTCCTTTAAAGGTACCAACTTCATATTCAAATGGTTTTCTAGCATCTACAATTTTTACATTTTTTTGAGATAATAAATTATCCCATTTCTTTGGTGATAGATAATTTTTGGTAATTTTATTTTTAAATGAGAAGTTATAATCCATCGGTACAACCTCATTTTTAATTTTTACTTTAGCTTTAAGAAATGGAATGAATGAAGAGTATGTAATATTTTCAATATCAAATTTTTTAATATTCAGAATTAATTTTATATATTTAACAATATTTGAAATATCTTTACTATTTCCAGCTATCGTTGCATTAATACCTTCTTTGGATAAAATTACTAATCCTTTAATATTATTTTTTTGTATTTCTTTAATTATTTTGATTTTTAAAGATTTAAGATTTTTAATTCGTTCTATTTTATAAAAAGAAAATATCTTCATTATTTTTTCCAACAAATTAAAAAGCCATCTCCAATTGGAATAATATATTTATTAATTTTTAATTTCTTTATGTAGTTATTAAAATTTTTAATTAATTTGGTTAGCTTGTCATTAGCTAATGGATTAACTACTTCGCCTTTCCATAAAATATTATCAACTAATATTACTCCACCTTTGTTTAATAAAGATAATGATAAATCGAAGTAATTTATGTAATTTTCTTTATCTGCATCAATCAATATAAAATCAAATTTTTTTGCATTTTTTTTTAATTTTATCAAACTTTCTTCAGCATTTGATATATCAGTAAATATTTTTTTATTTACCCTTGCTTGCTTAAAAAATTTTTTAGCAATATTGAGTTTTTCTTCATTTTTATCTATGCAATATAACCTTCCATTTTTTGGTAAAGATAAGGCTATTGATAAAGCACTGTAACCAGTAAAAGTTCCTATCTCTAAACAAGATTTAAACTTTTTAAATTTAATTAAAAATTCAATAAAGTTAGCTTGTAATACTGAAATTTGTAATTTTTTTATATAACCAAGTTTTTCATTAAATTTGATTATTTTCTTTTGTACTGGATGAAGTTCAGAGGTGTGTGAAAATATATAGTCGATCATTTTTTGATCGATATCCATATATTTATCCATTTAGTTTTTCTTTTAATATTTTATTAATTAATTGAGGATTCCCTTTGCCCTTGCTTTCTTTCATAACCTGACCAACAAAAAAACCAAACAATTTTTCTTTACCTGACTTATATTCTTCAACTTTAGAAGTATTATTTTTAATTACTTTATTAATAAGCTCTTCAAGTGCTTTGGGATCACTTTCTTGTTTTAATCCTTTTTGATCAACAATTGTCTGTGGATCTTTATCACCATCAATCATTTCTTCAAAAACTGTTTTTGCTATTTTTCCAGATATTGTACCGTCTTTAATCAAATTTATTAGTTTTGATAAATTATAAGAACTCACAGGACTTTCTGATATTTCTAAATTTTTCTCATTTAATACTGCAAAAAGTTCACCAGTAATCCAATTAGTTGCAAGTTTAACATCTGAATTTTTAATTACTTCTTCAAAATATTTAGATGTATCAATATCTGAAACCAAGATATTAGCTTCATATGATGATAAATTAAATTTATCTATAAATCTTTTTTTCTTCTCATCTGGTAATTCAGGTATTTCATCTTTAATTTGACTTATAAACTCATCACTTATTTCTAATGGCAGTAAATCTGGATCTGGAAAATATCTATAGTCATGAGCGTCTTCTTTAGATCTCATAGATCTTGTTTCATTTTTTTTTGTGTCGAATAATCTTGTTTCTTGATCAATGCTCTTCCCTTCTTCTATAAGATCAACCTGTCTGTTAGCTTCATAAATTATAGCCATCTGCATAAATTTTATTGAATTCACATTTTTAATCTCACATCGTGTGCCAAAATTATCATCACCTTGTCTTCTTACTGAAACATTTACATCTGCTCTAAGTGATCCTTCTTGCATATTGCCATCACAAGTTCCGAGATATCTCATAATAGATCTTAATTTTTTTATATATGCATTTACCTCGTCTGGAGATCTTAAATCAGGTTTGCTAACTATTTCCATTAAAGCTACACCAGATCTATTCAAATCTACAAATGTATTTGTTGGATCTATATCATGAATACTTTTGCCAGCATCTTGTTCTAAATGAAGTCTTTCGATACCAATTTCTTTTTGGCCATCTGCCATATCTAAAATAACTTTACCTTCACCAATTATTGGATATTTATACTGAGAAATCTGATAACCCTGCGGAAGATCGGCATAAAAATAGTTTTTTCTATCAAATATAGACTTTTTATTTATTTTTGCTTTTAAACCAATTCCAGTTTTAATTGCTTGTTTGACACAAAACTCATTTATCACTGGAAGCATTCCAGGAAAAGCTGCATCTACTAAACTAACTTGAGTATTTGGTTCAGCTCCAAATTTTGTTGGTGAAGATGAAAATAATTTTGAAGCTGAAGTTACCTGCGCATGAACTTCCAGGCCAATAACAACTTCATATTTGTTTTGTTCTCTTTCAATAAAAAATTGGTTAGTTTCAGCCATCACATCCACCAATCAGTTATATTATTCTTAAAATTAATCTTTTCTTCCATTGAATAGGCAATATTTAATATTGTTTGTTCATCAAAAGGTTTGCCTATTATTTGAAGTCCTAATGGGAACCCTTTATTGTCTATTCCTGCGGGTATAGAAATACCAGGTAATCCAGCTAGATTTACAGGTACAGTAAAAATATCATTTAAATACATTGAGACTGGATCATCAGTTTTTTCCCCAATTTTAAATGCAGAACTTGGTGTTGAAGGTGTTAGTATAGCATCAACATTATTATAAACATTATCGAAATCTTTTTTAATAAGTTGTCTTACTTTTTGTGCCTTTAGGTAATATGCATCGTAATAACCTGATGATAATACATAAGTGCCAATTAAAATTCTTCTTTTAACTTCTTCTCCAAAACCTTCAGATCTTGTTTTTTCATACATATCAATCAAGTTTTCACCTTCAGATCTAAAACCATATTTTACTCCATCATACCTTGCCAAATTTGAAGAAGCCTCAGCTGGAGCAACTATATAATAAGTTGGTAATGCATACTTTGTAGTAGGTAGAGAAATATCAACAATTTCTGCTCCACAATCTTTTATAATTTCAATACCTTTTATCCAAAGATCTTCAATTTCTTTAGGCATACCTTCAACTCTATATTCATTGGGAATACCTATTTTTAGTCCTTTAATATTATTTGTAAGCTCAGATGAATATTTATTTCTTTTAAAATCTATGGAGGTTGAGTCTTTGCTATCAAATTTTGAAATAACTTCTAATAATAATGCAGCATCTTTGACATTCTGACTCATTGGACCAGCTTGATCTAAAGAAGATGCAAATGCTACAATACCATATCTAGAGCAACTTCCGTAAGTTGGTTTTAGACCAACTGTACCAGTAAAAGATGCAGGTTGTCGAATTGATCCTCCTGTATCGGTTCCAATAGTAACTGGGGTAAGATTTGCAGCAAGAGCTGCCGATGAACCGCCTGATGAGCCACCTGGTACAAGATTTTCACCAATTGGATTTTGTACATTTCCAAAAAAACTAGTTTCGTTAGAAGAACCCATTGCAAACTCATCACAATTTAATTTGCCAAGTAAAATTGCACCTTCATCCCACATACTTTGCGTTACTGTAGATTCGTAAGGTGGAATAAAATTGTTTAAAATGTTACTTCCTGCCGTCGTTCTTACTCCATTAGTACAAAATAAATCTTTTACTGCTATTGGTATACCAGGAAGTTTTAAATGCATATTAGGTTTTTCATCAAATATTTTTGCCGCTTCTAAAGCGCTTGAAAAATTATCTGTGACATAAGTATTTAATTTTTTTGATTTTTCCGATCTTTCAATAAATGAATTTGTTATTTCTGTTGAGGATAATTTTTTATTTCTAATATTTTGTATTAGTTCATTTAAAGATAGTTTTGTAATATCAGACATTATTCAACAACCTTTGGTACTACAAAATAATCTTTATTTTCATCAGGAGAGTTTTTCAGGATTTTATCTCTTATATTATTAGCTTCAAACTTGTCTTCTCTGAGCCTTAATTTTGTGTCTGCAACCGATGTCAAAGGTTCAACTTTTTCTGTATCAAGCTCATTTAATGCTTCAATGAATTTAAAAATAGAATTTAAATCATTAGCTAGTTTATTGGCTTTTTTCTCATCTGTAGAAATTCTGGCTAACTTAGATATATGTTTTACAGTTTTAAGATCTATTGTCATATGGTAATTAAAATTTGCTGCAAAGTATCATTTAAGTAAAAATTATACAATATGATCACTATTGAAGAACTAAAAAACAAACAAAGTGTTAAAACAAGATTGATTGGCTTAGATTTAGGATCAAAAAGAATAGGTGTTTCTATATGTGATGAATATCAAAAAATAGCAACCCCTTTTACAACCATAGAAAATAGGGGAATTAATTATTTGATATCGAATTTAGAAGTAATAATTAAAGAAAACAACATTAAAGGTATTATTATTGGAAATCCTTTGAACATGGATGGATCTTATGGAAAAGCGTCTCAATCAGTGAATGATATTTCAAAAAATATTTCAAAATTTATCAATGTTGATATTTGCTTATGGGATGAAAGATTATCTACTGTGGGCGCTTTTAATATTACTAGTCAATTGGATGTAAACGTTAGTAAAAGAGAAAAAAATATCGATCAAAATGCAGCAACGTTTATTCTACAGGGTGCTATTGATTTTTTGAATAATTAGTACTTGCATTGTTTATAATATATAGCTATAGAGTTGGTTTTAATGGCCATCAAATCAAAAGCTATTAAAATTTCTCAAAAACATTTATTAGGAATTCAGGATTTATCCATTTCTGATATCAATCTTATATTAGAAGAAGCTAGCAGCTTCATTAATTTAAACAAAAGTAAAAATAAAAAATTAGATATTTTAAAGGGTAAAACTCAAATTAATCTTTTTTTTGAACCATCAACAAGAACACAAAGCTCTTTTGAATTAGCAGGTAAAAGATTAGGTGCTGACGTAATGTCAATGAATATTACAAATTCAGCAATTAAAAAAGGTGAAACATTAATAGATACTGCCATGACCTTAAACGCCATGCATCCTGATATAATAGTTATAAGACATCAAGACTCAGGTGCATGTAACCTACTTTCTCAAAAGGTAAATTGTGCAGTTTTAAATGCAGGAGATGGACGAAGAGAACATCCAACACAAGCATTATTAGATGCACTTACAATACTTAATAGAAAAAAAAAAATTCAAGGTTTAAAAATTGCAATTTGTGGTGACATTCAACACTCAAGAGTAGCTAGATCAAATATTTATCTTTTAAATATGTTGGGTGCCGAAGTTAACATTGTTGCACCCTCAAATCTTATGCCAAAAGAAATTGAAAAATTTGGGGTAAATATGTTTTCAGATATGAAAAAAGGAGTAAAGGATTGTGACATTGTAATGATGTTGAGATTACAAAATGAAAGAATGACAAGTTCCTTTCTTTCCTCCAACAGAGAATATTATGAATACTATGGTTTAACACCTGACAAACTTAGATATGCTAAAGAAGATTGTATCATTATGCATCCAGGACCAATGAATAGAGGAATTGAAATTGACACAAAGTTAGCTGATGACACAAATATGAGTGTTGTAAAAGAGCAAGTTGAATTAGGTGTAGCTATTAGAATGGCATGTTTGAAAATTTTTTGTGAATAATGAAAAAACAGTACTTTATTAATGGTAATATTATAGATCCACACAATTCAATTAATGAAATTGGAGGATTAATTATTGGTGATAAAGGTCAATTAGAGGCTGTAGGCAAAAAAGTAAATACAAATAATATACCATCCCGTGAAAAAGTAATTGACCTAAAAGGAAAATATATATTTCCAGGGTTAGTTGATATGAGGGTTTTTGTTGGCGAACCTGGTTTTGAATACAAGGAGAATTTTAGAACTTTAAGTAATGCAGCATTATCAGGAGGTGTAACTTCTGTTGTAACAATGCCAAATACTGATCCAATTATTGATAATGTATCTATAGTTGATTTTTTAAAAAGACGTGGAAGAGACAAATCGAAAATTAACATATATCCAACAGCGTCATTAACAAAAGGCACAGAAGGCACCAATATGACAGAATTTGGATTACTTCAAAGTAAAGGAATAATTGGTTTTACAGATGGTACAAAAACAATACAAAATACCAGAGTAATGAGTAGAATAATGAATTCTGCCAGTGATTTAGATACTTTAATTATGCAGCATGCTGAGGACTATGAACTGGCAAAAGATGGAATGATCAACGAAGGTATTATTGCAACTAAATTAGGCCTTCAAGGAATTCCTGAAATGGCAGAATTAATAATAATTGATAGAGATCTAACATTATTAAATTATATAAATTGTAGGTATCATATTTCACAAATCTCATCTGGTAGATCTGTAGAACTTATAAAAAATAAAAAAAATAATTTAAAATTTACATGTGGAGTATCAATTAATAATTTATCATTAAACGAAAATGATATTGGAGATTTTAGAACTTTTTTAAAATTATCTCCTCCATTACGTACTGAAGAGGATAGGATTAGTTTGGTACAAGGATTGAAAGATGAAACTATTGATGTGATTGTTTCAGACCATAAGCCTGAAGATGAAGAGCAAAAAAGACTTACATTTGCTCAAGCAGCAACAGGTGCATCAGGTATTGAGACACTTTTATCTTTAAGTTTAGAATTATATCATAATGGATCGTTAAAACTTGAAACAATTATTAAGGCCCTAACATCAAATCCAGCAAAAATTTTAAAAATTAATAAAGGAAATTTAAGCATAGGAAATGATGCAGATTTTTGTATTGTTGATATTAATAAACCGTGGATAGTAAAACAGGAAAACTTAATTTCAAAATCAAAAAATACATCAATTGAAAATAAAAAACTTCAAGGAAAAGTTACAAACACGTTTGTAAAAGGTGAAGAATTATTTAAATTAAACTAATGGATTACTATTTAGTTGCATTATTTTCATATTTATTGGGATCAATTCCTTTTGGTTTTTTATTAACTAAAATTTTTTTAAAAAAAGATATTAGAGATATAGGGTCAGGTAATATTGGAGCAACAAATGTATTAAGAGGTGGAAATAAGGTAATAGGATTTGCAACACTTATATTGGATATTTCAAAAGCTATGTTACCAGTTATTTTTGTAAAATTTAATTATCCAAATTTAATATATATAGCTTCCTTATGTGCATTTTTAGGACATCTATTTCCAATTTGGTTGAAATTTAAAGGTGGAAAAGGAGTTGCAACATATGTTGGGATACTTTTTTCAATAAATATTTTATTTGGAATTATTTTTGGTTTAGTTTGGATTATTACATATTTTATATCTAAATATTCATCACTTTCATCAATATTAGGATCCTTGTCTATACCGATTTATATTTTTTATGTTAGTGGAAATAATATTATTTTTTTTATAATTATGTTTGTACTAATTTTTTATACCCATAGAGAAAATATTAAACGCCTTATAAATAAACAAGAAACTAAGACAAAAATTTATTAATTTGACACGACTATTACTATGAGTAGTTTGTGGAATAATGAATCTTGTGATTGTTGAAAGTCCTGCAAAAGCAAAAACTATTAACAAATATTTAGGTTCTGATTATACTGTTTTAGCTAGTTATGGTCATATAAGAGACCTTCCTTCAAAAAATGGATCTGTAGATCCAGAAAATGATTTTAAAATGATTTGGGAAATTGATAGTTTCTCCAAAAAATACCTTAAAGAAATAACTGACTCAGCAAAAAATTCTTCAAAAATTATTCTTGCAACCGACCCCGACCGAGAAGGAGAAGCAATAGCATGGCATGTAAGGGAATTTTTAGAGGAAAAAAAACTTTTAAAGGATAAAAAAGTAGAAAGAGTTGTTTTTAATGAAATTACTAAAAAAGCCGTCACGTCTGGTATAGACAATCCAAGACAAATAGAGCCACAACTTGTAGATGCCTACATGGCAAGAAGAGCTTTAGATTATCTTGTTGGTTTCAACATATCTCCAATATTGTGGACCAAATTACCTGGTTCAAAGTCTGCGGGTAGAGTCCAATCAGTGGCATTAAGATTACTGACTGAAAGAGAACATGAAATTGAGATATTTAAGCCAGAAGAATTTTGGACTTTAAATGTTATTTTCGAAGACAAAAATAAATCTATAATAACATCAAATTTAAATCAGTTGGATGGTAAGAAAATAGAAAAATTTACATTCAAATCAAAAGACGATGTTAATAAGGCAATAAATGAAATAAAAAAAAAAGAGTATCAAATCTCAGATATTAGTTCAAAAATTTATACAAGAAACCCATCTGGTCCATTTACAACATCTACATTACAACAAACTGCATCTAGTAAACTTGGTTTTGGTGCTTCACGTACCATGCAAATAGCACAAAGATTGTATCAAGGAATTGACATTGAAGGAGATACTATAGGTTTGATTACCTACATGAGGACAGATGGAACTAATATATCAAAAGATGCTATTGAAACATTTAGAAGCTATATAAGTGATAATTTTGGAAAGAATTATCTACCACAATCATCATTGAATTATTCTGGAAAAAAAGCAAAAAACGCTCAGGAAGCTCATGAAGCAATTAGACCAACAGAAATATCAAGAAATCCAGAAAGTTTAAAAAAGTATTTAAGTTCAGATCAATATAAACTTTATAATTTGATTTGGTCAAGGGCACTATCCTCTCAAATGGAGTCTGCTAAATTCGATAGAAAAACAATTACTATTACTTCAAAAGACACAAAAAATATTTTTAAAGCAAGTGGGTCTGTTTTAAAATTTGATGGATATTTAAAATTAACAAGTGTTGAAGGTGAAAATGAAAATGAGAAAATTTTACCTGATGTAGAAAAAGGAAATATAAATATAAATGAATTTATTGATGAGCAACATTTTACACAGCCACCACCGAGATATTCTGAAGCAAGCCTGGTTAAAAAACTTGAAGAATTAGGAATAGGAAGACCTTCTACATATGCAAGCATAATTTCTGTAATCACTAATAGAGGTTATGCAGATATTGAAAACAAAAGATTTTTTCCCACTGATAGAGGTAAATTATTATCAGCTTTTTTAGAGAAACTTTTTACAAAATATGTTGATTACGATTTCACAGCTAAATTGGAAGATCAACTCGATGATATAACTTCTGGTAAAGAAAATTGGATCAAAGTTTTAGAACAATTTTGGAAAGACTTTAATTCAAATGTTTCAAATGTGAAGGAAAAAAGAACAAGAGAAGTTTTAGATCTCTTAAATGAAAGTCTTGGAAGCTTAATTTTTGAAGTAGATAAAGAGGGAAAAATTGATAGAAAATGCCAACTTTGTGATCAAGGTCAACTAAGTCTTAAAAATAGTTTTAGAGGTGGAGCATTTATAGGGTGTTCAAATTATCCTGAATGCAAGTTTACAAGACCATTATCTAAATCAAAAGCAGCACAACAATTAACCTTAGCTGAACCAAAGTTAATAGGCCAAAATGATTTTGGCAAAGATATTTTTTTAAAAAATGGAAGATTTGGACCCTATTTGCAATTTGAAAAAGAAATAATTGAGGAAGAAAACAAAATTAAAAAAAGAAGAAAAGTTAAAAAAAAAGATGATAATATAAAAAATGTCTCAATACCAAAAGGAATTGACTATAAAGTTATAGACTTAGATAAAGCTAAATTTCTTTGCTCATTGCCTATTTCTCTAGGGAAAAATCCTGAAAACGATAAAGATATTACACTTAATGTTGGAAGATTTGGACCATATTTAAAGTGTGAAAATAAGTCAGCAAGATTAGAAAATGTAGATGAATTATTTTCAATTGGTTTAAATAGAGCAATAACATTAATAGCTGAAGCAAAACCAGGAAGAATATCCTCTGCATTAATTAAAGATTTAGGAGAACATCCTGAAGATAAGAAGCCTGTTAGAATAATGAAAGGTCAGTATGGGCCTTATATAAAATACAAGTCCTTAAATGCAACGATACCTGAAGAAAAAGATCCAACAGAATTAACTATGGAAGAAGCTTTGATTTTGATTGAGAAAAGAAAAGAATACGATAAAAACAAAAAGAAAAAAAAATAAATGTCTATAGATAATAAAATTAAAGAGCTAGGTTTTGAACTTCCAAATGCAGCTGATCCAGTTGGGTCATATGTTGCAGCAAAGATAGTCGGTAAATTACTTTATATATCTGGTCAAATTTCCATAGATAAAGATGGTAAACTTATTAAAGGTAAAATTGGAAAAGATTTAACAGTAGAAGATGGATACAAAGCTGCTGAAAGGTGTGCCCTAAGTATTGTTTCGCAGGTAAAAAAAGCTTGTGAAAATGATTTATCTAAAATTAAAGAATGTGTAAAATTAACTGGATTTGTTAATTCAACAGATGATTTTACGGACCAACCAAAAGTTATTAATGGTGCCTCTGACATAATAGCTAAAATTTTTTCAGAAAAAGGTATGCATACCAGAGCAGCCGTAAGTACTAATAGTTTGCCTTTAGGTGTAGCTGTAGAGGTTGATGCAATATTTGAATTAAATTAATTTATCTTCCAATTCCAAAATAATCGATTTTTAATTTTTTCATTATCGAAGGTGAGTACATATTTCGCATATCATATATTTTGAATTTCTTTTTTTTCGTTAATTTCTTAAAATTCAATAATTTAAAATCATTCCATTCAGTGTGTAGAATAATCAAATCAGCCTTAAAGCAAGCAGAGGAAATCGAACTACAATAATTAACATTCCTTAGTCCTTTAAAGTCAATTTTTTCACCTGAAGGATCATAATATTTGATTTTACTATTTTTTTTATTCAGATATTTGATCATTGGTATGCTTGATGCCTCACGCATATCATCAGTGTTTGGTTTAAATGTTACCCCTAAAAAAGTAATAATTTTATTACTTAAATTACCCTTCAGAATTTTTTCAACTCTTTTAATTAGTAATGTTTTTCGTTGATCATTTGAGTTAACTACAGTTTTAACAATAGATAAATCAGTTTTATATTTATTTCCAGTATCAATCAATGCACGAGTATCTTTTGGAAAACATGATCCACCATAAGCGGGTCCTGCTCTTAAAAATCTACTTCCTATTCGTTCATCTGAACCCATGCCTAAAGATATATCTTTAATGTCAATATCAGCTTTTTCACATAAATTAGCCATTTCGTTAATAAAAGAAATTTTTGTCGCTAAAAAAGCGTTTGAAGCATATTTAATAAGTTCTGCCCCTCTCCTTGATGTATTAAAATATCTGTTTGTTTTTTTAATAATTGGTAAATAAAGGGATTTTAATATTTTATTAGCTTTTTTGCTATCTGTTCCAATAATAATTCTGTCAGGATAAATAAAATCTCTTATTGCCTCACCCTCTCTTAAAAATTCAGGATTTGATACGATATCAACTAATTTTTTTTTCTTTAAATTAATTAAAATCTTCTCAATCTCATCTCCGGTTGATACGGGAACTGTAGACTTGGTTATAATAATTTTATATTGTTTTTTTATAATTTTCTTTAAATCTTTTACTACACTAAAAACATGTTTCAAATTGGCTGAGTTAGTATTTCTTTTAGTGGGTGTACCAACGCAGATAAAAATTATATCTGAATTTGTTACTGCTTTATTTAAATCTGATGTAAAAATTAACCTTTTTTGTTTAAAATTTTTTTTTAAAATTTCCTCAAGACCTGGTTCATATATAGGAACTATACCTTTATTTAATAAATCAATTTTTTTCTGATCTTTGTCTACACAGTAAACTGTATTTCCAACATCTGAAAAGCATACTCCACTTACAAGCCCAACATAGCCAGTGCCTATCATGCAAAGTTTCATAATTTTCCAATTTCAATGTTAGATTTTATAAATCCACTCATAGTACCGCAGTCTAAATATTTTCCTGCAAAGTTGTGTGCGATAAATTTTTCATTTTCATTAATTAAAGATTGTATTGCATCTGTTATGTGAATTTCACCACCTTTACCAGGTTTTTGGTGTAATAATTTTTTAAAAATTGTCTTAGGTAAAATATATCTTCCAATTACAGCTTTGTTTGAAGGCGCATTCTTGATAGATGGTTTTTCAACTACCTCTTTTATAAGAAAGTTATTTTTAGACACTTTTTTACTTAAATTATAAATACCCCACCTTGATACAGTTTTTTTGTTAACATTCATGCTCGCCATTACAGATGATTTATATTTTTTGTGGGTAGAAATCATTGATTTTGAGCAATTATATTTCATTATCAAGTCATCAGGTAACAGCATTAAAAAATATTTGTCTTTAATATATTTTTTTGTTTTAAGAACGGCATCGCCTGTTCCTTTTGGTTTATTTTGATAAACAAATTTTATCATTTTTTTATATTTAAGAATTTTTTTATATTCCTCAATAACTTTTGGATCTTTTTTCTTTTTAATAATTTTTTTGTAAAAAGTATCGCTATAAAAATATTTTTTAATCATTAGTTTTTTTTGTGAAATAATAAAAATAATTTCTTTGATACCTGCTTCAATACATTCATCCAGAATATACTCAACACCAGGTCTACCATTGATTGGTAATAATTCTTTTGCAAATACGCTTGTCAAAGGTAATAATCTTGTACCTTGACCAGCCAATGGTATTATTGCTTGTTTAATCATGTAAATGTTTTACTTATAAATCGTTTTATTACAAATGAAAATTTTAAAGACAAAAGATGATCTAAAAGAGGCAATTCTAAATTGCAAACATTTAGGTTTTGTTCCTACTATGGGTAGTTTACACAAAGGTCATATTTCGTTAATCAAAAATTCTCAAAAAAAATCTAACAAAACTATTGTAAGTATATTTATAAACCCAACACAATTTAATGATAAAGATGACTATAAGAAATACCCAAAAAATATTATTCGGGATATTCAAATATTGAAAAAGTTAAGAGTAAATTTTGTTTTTATACCCACAGTTAAAGATATCTATAAAAATAAAATAAATTCAAAATTTAAGCTGAAGAAAAGTGAAAAAATATTGTGTGCTAACAAAAGAAAGGGTCATTTTGAGGGAGTTTTAGAGGTAATGGATCGACTCTTAAATTTAGTAAAACCTAAATTTTTATATTTGGGAGAAAAGGATTTCCAACAACAATATTTAATTAACAAATATTTACATAAAAAACATAAGTTTAAACTCATTATTTGTAAGACGATAAGACATAATAAAATGGCACTATCATCAAGAAATCTTAATCTCAAAAAAAAATCATTGAAAACAGCACAACTAATTGCTGGGGAATTATCTCGTATTAAAAATAAATACAAAAATTATAATTTTAGAATAAAAAATAATAAACTTTCTTTAATTAAATATTTAGAAAATAAATATTTAATTAAAATAGAGTATTTAGATTTTAGAAATATAAAGAATTTAAGTATTTCAAAATTTAAAACTAAATTTAAATTATTTATCGCTTATTATATTGATAATGTAAGGTTAATAGATAATTTTTAGGTTATAAAAAATATGCTCCAACACCTAAAAATGAAACAAAGCCAATTACATCAGTAATAGTTGTTACAAATACACTTGAAGCAATGGCAGGATCAATGTTCATTTTCTTTAGAGTGAATGGTACTAAAATTCCAAATAAACCTGCAATAATCATTGTTAGCACCATTGAAATTGAAATAATTATCGATAGCATACTATCTTGAAACCAAATTTGTACAATAAATGCACTTATAGCTGCAAATATAACTCCATTTAAAATACCAATTGAAAATTCTTTAAAAACGTTTGATGAGAAATTATTTTGTGTTAAGTCATTTGTTGCAATTGTTCTTACTGTAACTGCTAAAGTCTGCATACCAGCATTACCACCCATAGATGCAACTATTGGCATTAAAAAAGCTAAAACAACCATTTGCTCTATCGTAGCACCAAATAGACTTATGCACCAAGTTGCTAGGAAAGCAGTAAATAGATTTAATAACAACCAATTAAATCTTCTTTTAGTTTTTTTTACAATTCCATCTGTAATTTCTTCATCACCTACTCCAGCAAGTCTTAATGCATCTTCTTCAGCTTCTTCTTTTAATACTGTTAGAACATCGTCATTCATTATCATTCCAACTAATTTATTATTTTTATCTACAACTGCTGCAGAGTTTAGATTGTAATTTTCAAATAAATTTGCAACCTCCTCTTTGTCCATTTCAACAGGAATTAATAATTGGGATTCGGACATAATAGTTTCCATTTTTGTATCTCTTGGTGTTGTTAAAACTCTTGATGATGGAACTGTTCCGATTGGTTTAAAATCTTCATTAACTATAAAAATTTCTAAAAATTCCTCTGGTAAATCTTTATTTTCTCTTAAATAATCAATAGTCTGCCCAACAGACCAATTGCTAGGAATAGCAGTAAACTCACGTTGCATTAATCTTGCTGCAGTGTCTTCTGGATAACTCAAACTTTCAAGTAGAGCAAATCGGTCTTTAGGCGGTAGAGAGCTTAAAATTGAGTTTTTGTCCTCCTCAGGAACATTCTCTAAAATAGAAATTGCATCATCTGACTCTAAACCTTTAAGTATACCAACTATAGAATCTGAGGATAAATAAGTAATAATTTCAGTTTGGATTGCCTCATTTAGCTCAACAAAAACTTCAGGATCTATATTAAAATTATTTAATTTTATTAAACTTTCTCTATCATTTTGGCTTAAATGTTCAATTATATCTGCTGCATCTGCAGGATGCATCTCATTAAATGAATTGTTTATAAATTGAGTATCGTTATTAGCAATTTTTGATGTGACAACTCTTAAATATTCTTTGTTAAATTCAAAATTAACTTTTTTATCTTTAGTTTTTTTGTTTAAAGACATAAATCTACCTTTAATTGTGATTTGCACTATTAATACATAATTAAGATAATACAAATTATAAATGAACTTAGAGATCAAAAAGTCAGCAAAACCAGTAAAATATTCTGAAGCAATTAACGTATTGGAAAATAGGTTAAAAGATTTATATGAGAATAATGGTAAAGAATTGATTTGGACTTTAGAGCACGATGAAATTTTCACTGCAGGAACGTCATATAGTGAAAATGAAATAATTGATAAATCAATAGAGATATTTCAGACAAATAGAGGTGGTAAAATAACCTATCATGGACCAGGACAATTAATTTGTTATTTCGTTTTAGATTTAAGAAAAAAAAAAGATATTAGAAAATTTATTAATGTAATTGAAAAAACTATTATTCAAACCTTGAAATTATACAATATTGAAACTTTTCCAGATAAAGAAAACATAGGTATCTGGTATAAAGTAAACAATGAAGTAAACAAAGTTGCAGCTATAGGAATTAGAGTTAGCAAATGGATTGCATATCATGGCTTTGCAATAAATATAAATAATAATTTAGAGAAATATAAAAAAATTATACCATGTGGTATTAAAGATAAAGGGATTACGAATTTAAAAAATATTATAAATCAGGATTATTCGAAACTTGGTGATAAATTAATAGAAAATTTTGTTTCTAATTTGAAAATCTAAGTCGTTTTGATTTTAACAATCTTTTAAAATAATCTGGTAATAACGCAGAATAAGTATGCTTAATATTATTAATTTTAAATTTTATTTGATAAGAATGTAACATTAAATTTTTATTTATTCCCTTATTGGAATTTGATAATTTATATTTTGTATCTCCAAATATAGGATTACCTATTGCATACAATTGTTTACGTAATTGATGCTTTCTTCCAGTGATAGGTTTTAATTCTAATAAACTAGCTTCGGAATTTTTATCTAATACTTTGTAAATTGTTTTTGCATTTTCAATAACTTTTTTATCACCGTCATATCTAATTAAATCATCTTCCCAAGTGCCTGAGTTATTAGTTATTTCACCTTGACAGATAGCCAAATAAGTTTTGTGAACTTTTCGTAACCTAAATAAAGAAGTTAACAATTGAGCACTTTCTCTGTTTTTTGCAATTATAAATACACCTGATGTGTCTTTGTCTAGTCTATGAACAGAGTATGGTTTAGATCCTTCAAAAATTTCGCTTTTAGTAAATATATCAACTAGATTTTTTTTTGATTTAGTTCCACCTTGTACAGAGATTCCTGAAGCTTTATTTAATACTATAAAGTTATCATTGTTTTCAATAATCAAATCTTCATTCTGTTTAACAATTTCTTTATTAGGATTAAATTTTGTTTTGGATTGTTTAATGTTTTGTTCAAAATTAAAGTTAAAAAAACTTATTTTATCATCTGTTATAACTTTTTGAGAACTTTTGACTTTTTTTTGATTTAACTTAATTTTTCCATTTCTTAAATTTTTTTCTATTAATCCTTGCGGTATTTTTCCTAAATAATTTCTTAAAAATCTATCTATACGCATATTATTATAAGATGCTTTGACTAATATTATTTTTTTCATAAGGATAAATAAAAGTATCAATTATTGATTTTAAAAATCAAAGATAATACTGTTGTATATTTTAATTAAGCAGTGGCTTGTTTTTTGTCTTCTGATTTAGGTGATGCTGTTGCTGCATCTTTTTTCTTTTTATCTACTCTTTTCGCCTCAACGTCTCTGTCTACAAACTCAATAACAGCCATTGGTGCATTATCACCATATCTAAAGCCAGCCTTAATTATTCTTGTATAGCCACCTTTTCTATTTTCATAACGTTTTGAAAGTGTTTTTTTTACTTTATTTGCAGATTTTGTATCTTGGAGTTTTGAAATTAGAGTTTTAGTATTTTGTAAGTTATCTTTTTTTCCTAACGTAATTATTTTATCAGCCTGAGGTTTCAGCACTTTAGCTTTTGGCAGTGTTGTTGTAATTTGTTCGTATTTAATTAATGAATTCAACATATTTTTAATTAAAGCTTTTCTATGTTCTGAAGTTCTGTTTAATTTTTTATAACCAAACTTATGTCTCATTAAATAGCTTCCTCAAGTTTTTTAGATAATTCGGCAATGTTATCTGGAGGCCAATTAGGTATTTCCATGCCCAAATAAAGTGACATCCCAGTTAATACCTCTTTAATCTCATTTAATGATTTTCTCCCAAAATTGGGTGTTCTTAACATTTCACCTTCAGATTTTTGAACTAAATCACCAATATAAATAATATTATCATTTTTAAGACAATTCATTGATCGTACAGACAATTCTAATTCATCTACCTTTCTCAATAAGTTTTTGTTAAATTCTGGTTCAGTTGGTTGTTCTCTAACTATAACTTCTTGTGGTTCATCAAAATTAACAAACATTCCTAGTTGATCTTGGAAAATTCTAGCTGAGTAAGCAACTGCATCTTCGGCAGATATAGAACCATTAGTTTCAACTTCCATCGTTAGTTTATCATAATCTAAGGCTTTTCCTTCTCTAGCGGTGCTTACAGAGTATGAAACTTTTTTAACAGGACTAAACAATGAGTCTATGGGTATTAAACCCAAAGGTGGTTCCTCAGGTTTATTCATTTCTGCTGATATGTATCCTTTTCCAGTACCTACAGTCATCTCCATATGAAAATTGGTATTTTCATCTAAATTACAAATAACTAAATCTGGGTTTAAAATTTCAATATCAGTTACAGGTGTTATATCTGAAGCTTTGATTTCACCTGGTCCTTTGGCATCTAATATAAGCTTTTTTGAAGTTTCAGAATTACTTTTAAGGGCTAAAGATTTTATATTTAATACTATATCTGTTACGTCTTCTCTCACACCTTTTATAGATGTAAACTCATGAAGAACTCCATCAATTTGGATTGCAGTAACTGCTGTCCCTCTTATAGATGATAGTAAAATTCTTCTAAGAGAATTACCCAAGGTTAAGCCATATCCTTTCTCCAAAGGTTCAGCGATTATTTTTGCGTGTGATTTATCATCACTAAGCTGAACATCCAATTTTGCAGGCTTAATCAATGATTTCCAATTTTTTGAATTTACTTCTGTTTGTTCCATTTATACTCTCCTTTTCTTTGGTGGTCGCGTACCATTATGAGGCATTGGTGTTGTATCTTTAATTGAAATAATTTTAAATCCTCTAGCTTGTAGTGCTCTAAGGGCTGTTTCTCTTCCAGATCCAGGTCCTTTTACTTCTACAGATAAAACTTTCATTCCTACCTCTAATGCTTTAGCTGCAGCTGCATCAGCAGCAACTTGAGCGGCGTAAGGTGTAGATTTTCTTGATCCTTTAAAACCTTTTTGACCTGCAGATGCCCATGAAATTACATTTCCATTTGTATCTGCAATAGATACAATAGTATTATTAAATGTAGATTGGACATAGGCAATTCCGTTTAAAATATTTTTTTTTCCTTTTTTCTTTTTTGAATACGAGCTTTTCTTACTTTTTGACGAGGAATCTTTTGATGCAGATTTATTTTCTGTTGTATCTTTTGTCATTTATTATTTTTTAAGTGGTGTTAATTTTTTACCTGCAATAGCAATAGCTTTACCTTTTCTAGTTCTAGCATTGCATCTTGTTCTTTGTCCCCTTACAGGTAATTTTTTTCTATGTCTTGATCCTCTGTAAGTAGCTAAATCTATAAGTCTTTTTATACTGAGTGAATTTTCTCTTCTTAAGTCACCTTCAACAGTAAACTTTTGATCAATGTATTCTCTTATCTTCAAAATTTGATCATCTGTTAATTCATTCACTCTTTTTGATTTTGGAATTTCTAAAGATTTACATATTTCGTTAGAAAATTTGTTACCTATCCCATAAATATAAGTTAATCCAATATGAACTAATTTATTTTGTGGTATGTTTACACCTGCAATACGAGCCATAGTTTTTGTGATAAAATTGTGCCTTTTATATAAGAGAATTAGTCAAAGTCAACGCATTAAACATTGACAAAAGTGTCTATTTTCCTTGTTATTTCAGTGATATTCTCAGATCCATCAATCTCATGAAAATTATTTTTTTTTGAGTAAAAATCTAAAACCGGTTTTGTAGTCTCCATGTATGTATCGTACCTTTTAAGGATAGTATCTAAGTTATCATCAGTTCTTTTTTCTAATAACTTTCTTTTTTCAAGTCTTTTAACAATGGTCTCTTTATTAACGTTTAAATAAAACACAAAATCAATTTTTTGTTCAGAATCATTTAATAAATTATCTAAGTTTTTTGCTTGATCTAGTGATCTAGGGTATCCATCAAATATTAATTTATTTTTTTTTTGAGGATCAAAGATAAATTTTTTGATTATTGTATTTACAATCTCATCACTTACAAACTTTCCATCATTCATATTATTTATTATTTGCTTACCTAAATCTGTATCTTTTTTGATTTCATCTCTAAGAATATCACCTGTGGAAATTTGAAAACCTTTCAATTTCTCAACTAAATATTTGGCCTGAGTACCTTTGCCAGCTCCAGGAGGGCCAAATAATATGATGTTCACTTATCTACCAAATTTTGTTTTTTTAATTAGTTGCTCATATTGAGAGCTCATTAAACGTGTCTGTATCTGAGTAACCGTATCTATAGCTACAACAACAACAATTAACACTGATGCTCCACCTAAATAAAAAGGTATTGGATAATTTGCTATTAGAAATTCAGGCATTAAACATACTAATGTAAGATATAAAGCACCTATAGTCGTTAATCTTGTAAGTATGGTATCTATGTAGATTGCTGTGCTTTCACCTGGACGAATGCCAGGAATAAATCCGCCATATTTTCTTAAATTTTCAGCTGTTTCGTTTGGATTAAATGTGATTGACGTATAAAAAAAAGTAAAAAATATTATTCCACTGGCATATAGGATCATATAGAGCGGTTGGCCTTGAGAAAAATATGAGGATATATTTAAAAAAGTTTCGTTCTGAGAAACATTAAAATTTGAAAATGTTACAGGTAAAAGTAATAAAGCTGATGCAAAAATAGCAGGTATTACTCCTGCAGAATTTATTTTAAGCGGAAGATGCGAAGAATCTCCACCATACATTTTGTTACCCATTTGTCTTTTTGGGTAATTTATTAAAATTTTACGTAAAGCTCGCTCCATAAAAACAATAAATAGTATAGTTAAAACCAATAAAACAAAAATACCTATAATCATAATTGTAGAGATCGCACCAGTACGGCCAAGTTCAAACGTAGTTACTAAAGCCCTTGGAATTTCTGCAACGATACCAGAAAAAATTATTAAGGAAATACCATTTCCAATACCTCTTTGTGTGATTTGTTCTCCTAACCACATCAAAAAAATTGTACCAGCAACAATTGTTGTTACTGTAGATATTTTAAAAAACATGCCAGGATTTATTACCAAATTTGCAGATGATTCCAATCCAACCGCTAAACCATAACCTTGAATAGTTGCTAATAAAACTGTTCCATATCTTGTAATTTGTGTAATTTTTTGTCTACCTATTTCGCCTTGGGCTTTTAAATTTTTGAAGTAGTCAGAAACTCCTGTCAATAACTGCACAATGATAGATGATGATATATATGGCATGATACCAAGTGCAAATATTGCCATTCTGCTTACAGCTCCGCCAGCAAAAACGTTAAACATACCTAATAAACCTTTTTGATTACTTTCCATCATTATTTGAAGCTGCTCTGGATCAATTCCAGGGAGTGGGACAAACGTACCTAGTCTGTAAATAGCAAGTATAAGTATTGTAAATAATATTCTATTTCTTAAATCGTGAGATTGAGTTGAAGAGCTCATTAATCTTTATTTGATTTTACTAAAATACTTCCGCCTGCTTTCTCAACTTTTTGTATTGCTGATTTAGAGGAAAAATCAGCCTCTATATTTAACTTTGAATTTAATTCACCATTTCCTAAAACTTTAAATTGAGTTACAGATTTAGATATAATTTTATTTTTCTTTAAATATTCTAGATTAATTTTCTCAGATGAACTAATTTTATTAGAATCTAACAATTTGTTTAATAAATCTAAATTTATCTTAGCAATTTTATCTCTTCTAATTGGGTTAAAACCTCTTTTTGGAAGTCTTCTATATAATGGCATTTGACCTCCTTCAAAACTTTTAATTGCTACACCTGATCTTGATTTTTGACCTTTTACACCTCTTCCTGAAGTTTTGCCTTTTCCTGAACCTATTCCTCTACCTACTCTAATCTTTTTAATTTTTACTGAGATTGTAGTATTTAAATAAGTCATTATCCTCTTTTTTCAATTATTTCTGATATTTTTTTATTTCTTAAAGTTGAAATATTCTTTGGTGAATTTTGTTTAGACAATGCTTTCATGCAGGCCCTAATAACGTTATGTGGGTTAGCTGTACCAAGAGATTTTGCTACTATATCTTTAATACCTAAAACCTCACACACAGCACGAACGGGTCCACCAGCAATTATACCTGTACCTTTCGGTGCTGCTCTAAGTTTTATTTTTCCTGCACCATCTTTACCAAAAATATCATGATGTATCGTTCTTCCTTCTCTTAATGGAACTTGAACTAAATTTCTTCTTGCAAGTTCGTTTGCTTTTTTAATAGCATCTGGAACTTGTTTTGCTTTAGCATGTGCAATGCCAATCTTGCCATTTTGATTTCCAACAACAACTAATGCTGAAAATCCAAATCTTCTTCCACCTTTAACGACTTTTGTTATTCTGTTAATGTGAACAAGTTTTTCTAAAAATTCTGTATTTTTTTCCATTTTTTAAAATTCCATCCCATTTTTTCTTAACGTTTCTGCAAATATTTTTACTCTACCATGATACTTATAGATGCCTCTGTCAAAATAAACCTTTTTTATTTTTTTATCTTGTGCTTTTTTAGCAAGAGTTTCAGCAACTAAAGTGGAAAGCTCTGATTTAGATTTTTTTTGTTCTCTAATATTTTTTTCAACTGATGAAGCGGAAACTAAAGTTATTTTATTAACATCATCAATAATTTGAGCACTTATATTTTTAGTCGAACGAGAAACGCATAGCCTAAATCTATCTTTGCTTGAAACTTTTTTTAATTTATTTCTTACTCTAAATTTTTTTCTATCTAATGTACTAATTTTCATTATTTCTTTTTACCTTCTTTTCTTAAAATATACTGACCTTGCTCTTTTATACCTTTACCTTTGTAGGGTTCTGGTGGTCTAATACTTTTGATTTGAGAAGCAACCATTCCAACTAATTGTTTATCTGGTCCACTTATTTTTAATATTGTTTGCTTTTCAACAGCAATTTTTATTCCTTCTGGAATATCAAAATTTATGTCGTGACTGAAACCTAATTGCATATTTAATTGTTTTCCCTTTAATGCGGCCCTAAATCCAACTCCAACTAATTCAAGAGTTTTTTCATAACCCTTACTTGCTCCAATTATAGCGTTATTTAATAAACTCCTGTTCATTCCCCATAATCTTTTTGAGTTTTGATCAATTTTTTTTGGTTTTATAGATACTTCTTTACCTTCGTCTATTTTCAAATCGAAAACATCTAAATCAATATTTAGTGATTTTTTACCTAATGGACCTTCAATATTCACAATATTTCCACTAAGTAAAACTTTAACTTTATCAGGAATTGGAATATTTATTTTACCTATTTTAGACATTAAAATACCTTACAAATTATTTCTCCACCAATTTTTTGCTTTCTTGCATCTATATCAGTCATAACACCTTTTGGAGTAGAGACTATTGCTATACCAAGACCATTATTTATTTTTGGAAGACTTTCTGCACTTGAAAATATCCTTCTACCTGGCTTTGATACTCTTTCTATTGTACTTATAACTGGGTTTCCTGAATTATATTTTAGGTTTATTTCTAAATTAGGTTTTTTATCCTTCTCAGTAACTTTGTAATCAATTATATAACCCTCAGATTTTAAAACTTCTGCTATTTTCACTTTAAATTTTGATGATGGAAGTTGTACTTTTTTATGATTTCTCATTTGAGAATTTTTAATTCTCGCCAACATATCTCCTATTGGATCACTTAAACTCATATTATCCTTTCTACCAACTTGACTTTACCATACCAGGAATTTTCCCCTCTAAACCTAATTGTCTAAGAGCTATTCTTGATATTTTTAATTTTCTATAAACACCATGCGGTCTGCCTGTAATTTGACATCTATTCCTTACTCTCGTTTTTGCAGAATTTCGTGGCAATTTTGATAATTTTTGCTGTGCTTTAAATCTTTCTTCTAGAGGTAATTTTTTATCCATAATTATTTTTTTAAGCATTTGCCTTTTCTTAAATAATTTGTCTGATAATTTAATTCGTTTATTATTCTTATTTACTGCACTCATTTTAGCCATATTAATTGCTCCTCTTTTGAAAAAATGGAAAATTTAGCTGTTTTAACAACTCAAAACTATGTTCCTTATCTTGGTTTTTAATCGTTATTGTAATATCTAAGCCTCTAATTTTATCAACTTTATCAAAGTTCACCTCTGGAAAAACAATATGTTCTTTTATTCCAAAAGAATAATTACCAAATTTATCAAATCCATTTGGGTTTAATCCTCTAAAGTCTTTAATTCTAGGTAATGCAATATTTACTAGTCTGTCAATAAACTCGTACATCTTATTTTTTCTTAAAGTGACCTTCAGTCCTGCATTTGTATTTTTTCTAGTTTTAAAATTTGCAATTGATTTTTTAAATTTTGTTGTGACTGGTTTTTGTCCTGTTATGTTTGCTAAATCCTCTTCACATGATTTCAAAATTTTGGCATCGTTACCGTCTAGACCTAGACCCATATTTATAACTACTTTTGAAATTTGTGGCCCCATATACAAATTCTTGTAACCAAATTTTTCTTTTAAGTTTGGTTGTATTTCTTTAACAATTAAGTCTTTTAATCTAGGTTGCATTACTTCTTAGCCTCAATTTTTTTTGATTTTTTATTATCAAGTATGGATAAATTTGAAAGATGTATAAAATTTTCCTTTGAAACAATTCCACCTTTTTTTTCTTTTGTTGTTTTTACATGTTTCTTGACCATATTAATCCCTTTTACCTTTGCACGATTATTAGAACGGTCTATTTCCATTACTTCACCATCTTTATTTTTATCTTTGCCCACTAATACTTTTACTTTAGTTCCTTTTTTGATCATTAAAGTACCTCCGGAGCTAAAGATATTATTTTCATTTGTCCTCTACTTCTTAACTCTCTTGTTACAGGACCAAAAATTCTAGTTCCAATTGGTTCACCTTTATCATCTGTTAGAACTGCAGCATTATTATCAAATCTTACTTTTGATCCATCGTTTCTATGAATGCCTTTTTTTACTCTAACCACTACTGCTTTGTGAACAGCGCCTTTTTTAACTTTACCTTTAGGTATGGCCTCTTTAACGGCTACAACAATGGTATCACCAATGCTAGCGTATCTTCTTTTTGAACCACCTAAAACTTTAATACATTCAATTTTTTTTGCACCTGTATTATCAGCTACGAATAATTCTGTTTGAACTTGTATCATTTAACGTCTCCTATAACTTCAAATTTTTTTGACTTCGAATATGGTTTGCACTCTCTTATTGATACTTTATCTCCATTTTTAAATTTGTTTTCCTCGTCATGTACACTGTATTTTTTTCTTGCCTTAATTACCTTTTTTAAAACAGGATGTTGATACTTTCTTTCAACCATCACAGTAATTGTTTTATTTGGTTTATCGCTAACAACTATTCCGTTTAGTATTTTTTTAGGCATTTTTTCCTTCTAATAATGTTTTTAAACGTGCTATGGTTTTTTTTGTTTCATTAATTTTAGCTGGGCTCTTGACTTGTCCATTTACTTTTTGAAATCTAAAATTAAATAGATCTTTTTTTAATTTCTCTAAGTCTTTAAGCGCTTGTTCTTTAGTTAATTTTTTTATGTCCTTTTGCTTCATCTTATATTCTTTTAATAAATTTACATTTAATAGGGAGTTTTGCAGAAGCTTTGTATAATGCCTCTTTTGCTATTTGCTCAGATACACCATCAACTTCAAACAAAATTCTTCCTGGTTTAACTCTACACGCCCAAAACTCTGGAGAACCTTTACCTTTTCCCATTCTCACTTCAGTAGGTTTTTTTGATACCGGTATATTAGGAAACATTCTAGTCCAAACTCTTCCTTGTCTTTTCATATGTCTTGTTAAAGCAACTCTCGCTGCCTCTATTTGCTTTGAAATCACTCTTTCAGGCTGTATAGCTTTAAGTCCGAATGATCCATAATTCATTACATTACATCTGGACGCATTACCATGTATTCTTCCTTTATGAGCTTTTCTGAATTTTGTTCTAGTTGGTTGCAACATAATTAAGCTTTATTCCTCTCCTGACTAAATTCTTTTGTGAATATTTCACCTTTATAAATCCAGACCTTAATTCCAATTATTCCATATGTAGTCAATGCTTCTGCTTCAGCGTAATCAATATCAGCTCTTAAAGTATGCGATGGAATACTACCATCCCTTAGCCACTCTGTTCTTGCAATCTCATTTCCACCAAGTCTTCCACTAACAGAAACCTTAATTCCTTTAGCACCCAATCTTAAAGCTGATTGCATAGCTCTTTTCATTGCTCTACGATATGAAACTCTTTTTACTAATTGTTGAGCAATATTTTCCGCAACTAAATAACCATTTGTCTCAGGTTTTTTTACCTCTTTGATGTTTAGGACAACTTCATTCGTTGTAAGATTTGAAAGCTTTCCTTTAATTTTTTCTATATCACTTCCTTTTTTACCGATCACAAATCCAGGTCTTGAAGTATATATTGTAACAAAACATTTCTTTGAAGTTCTCTCAATCATAACTTTAGAGACACCAGAGTTAATTACATTTTTTTTTATGTATTCTCTGATTTTAAAGTCTTCAATTAAATAGTTACCAAAATCTTTTTTCTTAGCATACCAAACAGAGTCCCATCCCCTGTTTATACCTAGTCTTAAGCCTATTGGATTAACCTTTTGCCCCATCTCTCTCCGTTTGTTTTGTTTGTTCAGTTAAAATAATTGTCACATTTGAATAAGGTTTCATAATTTCAGCAGCTCTTCCTTTTGCTCTTGCTCTAAAACGTTTCATTATTATTTGTTTTCCACAATATGCTTCCTTTACGATTAAATTATCAATATCATATTGATAATTGTTTTCCGCATTTGCAACTGCAGATGAAATGGTTTTTTTGACATCTTTAGAAATTCTTTTTTCAGAAAAAGTAAGATCTCTCATAGCTACGTCTACCTTTTTACCAACTATAGATTTTAATATTGGTTTAAGTTTTCTTACACTTGATCTCACGTTTTTATTTACAGATTTAACTGTTTTGATATCAATTTTTTTATCTTTTTTACTCATTTTATTTATTTACCAGTACCCTTTGCGCCACCCTCAACTTTTGCTTTTTTATCAGCTGGTGTATGTCCAAAAAATTGTCTTGTTGGTGCAAACTCACCAAATTTGTGACCAACCATATCCTCTGAAACTGTAATTGGGATGAATTTTTTTCCATTATAGATTAAAAAACTAAAACCCACAAAATCAGGTATAATTGTTGATTTTCTTGACCATGTTTTAATTGGTTTTCTGTTTGGATCATTTTTAACTTTTTCAACTTTTTTAATTAAACTTTCTTCTACAAATGGTCCTTTCCAAACTGATCTTGCCATAATTTATGCTCTCTTCTTCTTTCTTCTTCTTATTATAAATTTATCTGTTCTCTTATTATCTCTCGTTTTAAGGCCTTTAGCAGATTGTCCTGTAGGTGAAACTGGATGTCTACCACCAGCTGTTTTTCCTTCACCACCACCATGAGGGTGATCAACTGGATTTTTGACAACACCTCTTGTATGAGGTCTTCTTCCTAACCATCTAGATCTACCTGCTTTTCCTATTTTAATATTTTTCTGATCTGGATTTGATAAAACACCAATTGTTGCTAAAGATCTTGAGTCTATTCTTCTTACTTCACCAGAACTCATTTTTATTATTGTATAATTTCCATCAATTCCTGAAATAGTAACAGATGAACCTGCGGCTCTTGCAATTTTGCCACCTGCTCCTGGCTGTAATTCTACATTATGTATATTTATTCCTACTGGGATATCCTGAAGAGATAAACAGTTACCAACTTTTATCTCAGAATTAGGACCATTTTGTATTTTATCTCCAATCTTAACATCTTGGGGTGCTAAATAATATGCTCTCTCTCCATCTTCGAATTTTACCAACATGATATGACATGATCTATTTGGATCATATTCAATCCTCTCTATTTCTGCTGACATATCGAATTTTTTTCTATAAAAATCAATCTTTCTGTATTTATGTTTGTGACCACCTCCATGGTTTCTAGAGGTAATTCTTCCATAGTTATTTCTTCCTTTTGAAGCATTATTTGCAGAAGTAAGTGGTTTATAAGGTTTACCCTTCCATAGGCCTTCTCTGCTTACTAATACAGTGCCTCTTGTTGATTTTGTGTATGGTTTAAATGTTTTTAAGGCCATATTTTAAATTCCTGTTGTTAGGTCAATGTTTTGACCTTTTTTAAGTGTTATAATTGCTTTTTTAAATCCTCTTACTTTTACTTTTTTTCCTCGAGTAACTTTAGTTCTAGTTTTTTTATTTATAATATTAATTTTAGTTACGTTTACTTTAAAAATTTTTTCAATATTTGATTTAAGGTTTTTTTTGTTTGCCTTAGATGGAACTTTAAAAATTATTTTATTTTGCTCTGAAAGATTTGTTGATTTTTCAGTTACAATTGGAGCCAAAATTTTATCGTAAAGATGAACTTTATTCATTATTGATACCTTTTTTCTAATTCTTTAACTGAGCTTTCTGTAAAAATTATTTTTTTATATTTTACAAGATCAAATGCACTAAAGTGTCCAATGTCTGTAATCTTTACATTTGGAATATTTCTTGTAGCTTTTTCAATATTCTCTTTTGATTTTTTATCTACGATCAGAATTGAATTTTTTGCATCAAACTTCATTAAAATTTTATTTACATCTTTTGTTTTTTGAATTTTTTCATTAAAATCATTAAATACTAAAAGATTATTACTCTTATTTTTTTCAGTGATTATTGAGGCAATGCTTAATTTTTTTTCACTTTTATTTAATTTTCTAATCTTATAGTTGCTTTCACCTTTTGGACCATGTGCAACACCTCCTCCAACAAATATAGGTGCTTTTTTACTAGCATGTCTCGCATTTCCAGTGCCTTTTTGGGAATATATCTTTGCTGTAGATCCAATAATTTCATTTTTTTGTTTTGTTTTAGCTTTTCTCCCTTTGTAATTTGCATTGGTTTTATACAATACATTGCTTACAAGTTGCTTATTAATTTTAGCAGAAAATATTTTATCCAAAACTTCTATTGAAACTTTCTTTCCATCTAGGTTTAATTTATCTATTTTCATTTATTTCTTCTTTTTGTCTGCAGATTTTTTCATTTTTTCAATCTGTTCTATTTTTTCTGACATTGTTAGTTTTCTTAAATTTTTAACAGCCTTTTTAATGACTACCTCAGCATTTTTTGCGCCAGGTATAGAACCTTTTAAATACAATAAGTTATTGTCTTTATCTGATTTAATTATTTCAATATTTTGCATTGTTCTGATTTTATCACCCATGTGACCAGCCATTTTTTTTCCTTTAAAAACTTTTCCTGGATCTTGTCTTTGACCTGTCGATCCGTGTGAACGGTGAGAAATTGATACACCATGTGATGCTCTTAAGCCTCCAAAATTGTGCCTTTTCATAGCTCCAGCAAAACCTTTTCCTATTGTTTTTGATTTAACATCAACAAATTTAATATCGTTAAATATCTCAAGACCAAATTCGTTACCCTCTTTATAATTCTCTGTTGAATTTACTTTGAACTCTTTTAGTAATTTTTTTGGTTCAGTATTCTTTTTTGCAAAATAACCTTTCATAGCTTTTGATAATTTATTATTTTTAATTTTACCAAAGCCAATTTGAACTGCTTTATATCCTCTCTTATCTTGTTCAATTACCTGTATCACTCTCCCAGTTTCCATTTTAAGAACTGTTACAGGAACTGATTGACCAGTTTTATAAAACTCTCTTGTCATTCCAATTTTTTTTCCAACTAGTGCTATCTCGGACATTAAATTTTTATCTCCACATCTACACCTGATGCTAAGTCTAATTTCATCAAAGCCTCTACAGTCGCAGGTGTTGGTTCAATAATATCAATTAATCTTTTGTGAGTTCTGGTCTCAAATTGTTCTCTACTTTTTTTATCAATATGTGGCGATCTTAACACGGTATAGCGTTCAATTTTTGTTGGAAGAGGTATAGGTCCTTTTATATTTGCACCTGTTCTTTTTACAGTATTTACAATTTCTTCAGTAGATTGATCTAAAACTTTATTATCGTAAGCTCTAAGTTTAATTCTAATATTCTGTTTTTCCATTTTAACCTGTTTTCTTTGTTACTTCGTCTTGAACATTTTGTGGAACCTTGTCGTAATGATCAAAAAACATTGTGTATTGAGCTCTACCTTGTGACATTGATCTTAAATTATTTATATAACCAAACATGTTAGCTAATGGTACCATTGCTGTAATGACAGTTGCATTACCTCTTTGCTCTTGTGTATTTATTTGCCCTCTTCTACTATTTAAATCACCAATTACATCACCCATGTAATCTTCTGGAGTAACAACCTCAACTCTCATTATAGGTTCAAGTAATTTTAAAGTACCTCTAGTGCATGCTTCTTTAAAACACTGTCTAGAAGCTAATTCGAATGCAAGAACACTTGAGTCAACATCGTGATGTAGTCCATCTAAAATTGTAACTTTATAATCTATCAGTGGAAATCCAGCTAATATTCCACCATCTGCAACAGTCTCTACACCTTTTTCTACGCCAGGTATAAATTCTTTTGGAATTGCTCCACCTTTTATTTTACTTTCTACTTCTCTTCCTTTTCCTGGTTCAAGAGGCTCTACAGATAATTTAACTCTAGCAAATTGACCTGCTCCACCACTTTGTTTTTTGTGTGTATAATCAAATTCTGCTGCACTTAATATAGTTTCTCTGTATGCAACTTGTGGAGCTCCAACATTTGCCTCCACTTTAAATTCTCTTTTCATTCTATCTACAATTATGTCTAGGTGTAATTCTCCCATACCTTTAATGATGGTCTGTCCCGACTCTTCATCAGATGTAACTCTAAAAGATGGATCTTCTTTCGCTAGTCTGCCCAAAGCTTCACCCATTTTTTCTTGGTCAGCTTTAGTTTTTGGTTCAACTGCTATTTCAATTACCGGATCAGGAAATTCCATTGGCTCTAACAATACTGGAGTGTCTTTATTCGCTAAAGTATGGCCAGTAATAGTATTTTTTAGTCCAGCTAAAGCAACTATATCTCCAGCGTTTGCCTCTTTAATATCTTCTCTGGAATTAGCGTGCATTAGTAGCATTCGACCGACTCTTTCCTCTTTATCTTTTGATGTATTATAGATCCCTGTTCCAGACTTAACTGTCCCAGAATAAATTCTAATAAATGTTAAACTTCCCACAAATGGATCATTTGCAACTTTAAACGCTAGTGCTGAAAAAGGTGCACTATCTTCAAATTTCATTTCCATTTCGTCATCAGATCCTTGTTTTGTACCAGTTATAGAGCCTATATCTTTAGGGCTTGGTAAGTAATCAACAACAGCATCTAAAAGTGGTTGAACACCTTTATTTTTAAATGCAGAACCAGTAAGAACTGGAACAAAATCAAAATTTAAACATCCTTTTCTAACACATTTTATTAGATCCTCTTGGCTAATTTCCTCACCACCTAGATAAGCTTCCATTAGTTTTTCATCCTGTTCTACTGCAGTTTCAACTAGTTCTTGTCTATACTTGTCGCAAATTTCTTTTAAATCTTCTGGAATATCTTGTTCTTCCCACTCCGCACCTAAATCTTCATTTTTCCAAACGATAGCTTTCATTTTAATCAGGTCAACAACACCTTTTAAAGATGCTTCTATACCAATTGGAACCTGCATTACGAGAGGTTTGGCGCCTAATCTATCTTTTATCATTCCAACACATCTAAAAAAATCAGCACCAGTTCTATCTAATTTATTTACAAAACAAATTCTTGGTACTTTGTATTTATCAGCTTGTCTCCATACTGTTTCAGATTGAGGCTCTACTCCAGCTACACCATCAAAAACAGCAACAGCGCCATCTAAAACTTTTAATGATCTTTCTACTTCAATTGTAAAATCTACGTGACCAGGTGTATCGATAATATTAATTCTATGTTCTCTCCAAAAACAAGTCGTTGCAGCAGACGTTATTGTTATGCCTCTTTCTTGCTCTTGTTCCATCCAGTCCATTGTTGCAGCTCCGTCATGAACCTCACCTATTTTATGACTTTTTCCTGTGTAATATAAAATTCTTTCAGTTGTTGTGGTTTTGCCTGCATCTATGTGAGCCATGATGCCTATGTTTCTATATTTGTCTAATGTGTGAGTTCTTGCCATTAATTACCACCTAAAATGTGCGAATGCTTTGTTAGACTCCGCCATTTTGTGAGTGTCCTCTTTCTTTTTTATTGCTGATCCTCTGTTTTGATATGCATCAAAAATCTCATTAAACAATTTATCAGACATATTTTTATCTTTTCTTTTTCTTGATGCATCAATAATCCATCTTAAAGCTAAAGCTTGAGATCTTTTTGCTTTTACTTCAACAGGAACTTGATATGTGGCACCACCTACTCTTCTTGATCTAACTTCAACAGTTGGTCTAACATTATTTATAGCGTCGTTAAAAACAGTGATTGGTTCATCTTTAGATTTTGATTTAATTTTATCAATTGCATCGTAAACAATTTTTTCTGCTACAGTTTTTTTTCCATCATACATGATTGAATTTATTAATTTTGGAATAATTACAGATTTATATTTAGGATCTAAAACAGGAATTTTTTTAGGAGCTTTTCTCTTTCTAGACATATGTTATTTTCCTTTTTTGGTTCCGTAAAGTGATCTTCTTTGTTTTCTGTTTGCCACACCTTGCGTATCAAGATTACCTCTTAGAATATGGTATCTCACACCTGGTAAATCTTTTACTCTTCCTCCTCTGATTAGAACAACTGAGTGTTCTTGAAGATTATGTCCTTCGCCTGGGATATATGCTGTAACTTCAAAGCCATTTGAAAGCCTGACTCTTGCAACTTTTCTTAATGCTGAATTTGGTTTTTTTGGAGTTGTTGTGTAAACTTTAACACACACACCTCTTTTTAAAGGTTGTTTTTGTAAAGCTGGAACTTTGTTCCTTGCTAAAGGTCGTGTTCTACTTTTTCTTAACAACTGGTTTATTGTTGGCATAAATTTAATTTTTATTTTTGATGAAATAACTGACAGGTTATTTGTGGCAGCGTTTAGTGATCAAGTCACTACATTCCAACCAAAAACATGGCCAAAATACATTAGAAATTGTATTTGTCAAACTAAAAGCAGTTAAATTTTGCCCAATTTTATTGATTAATTTGAGCTTCTGAGGGTTCTAAGGTCTCTTGTTCAGTTAGGAATTTTTTATCATCATCTAGCGCTTTTCTATTCCAATTGTTCTTAATTGAACCTGTGCCAGCAGGAACTAGTCGTCCAACAATAACATTTTCTTTCAATCCAACTAATTTATCAACTTTACCCTTTATTGCAGCATCAGTTAATACCCTTGTTGTTTCTTGGAATGATGCAGCAGATATAAATGACTCTGTTTGTAGTGATGCTTTAGTTATTCCCATCAAAACTCTTTCACCAACCGCTGGTTTTTTATTTTCAGCTTTTAAATTTTCATTAATTTGTTCGAATCTAATTCTATCTATTACTTCTCCAGGTAACAGACTGCTATCACCTGGTTCTTTAACCTCAATTTTTTTAAGCATTTGTCTTAAAATTACTTCGATATGTTTATCGTTAATAATTACTCCTTGAAGTCTATAAACATCTTGAACTTGGTTAACAAAGTATTCAGTTAATTCCTCAATACCTAAAATTCTTAAAATATCATGGGGTAAAGGTTGACCATCTAACAGATATTCACCTTTTTTAATTTTTTCACCTTGGTTAAAATTAATATGTTTTCCTTTAGGAATTAAATAACTTGAAGTTTCACCGTTCTCAGATTCAATTGTTACTCTTTGTTTGCCTCTTACCTCTTTTCCAAAAATTACTTTTCCATCATTTTCAGCAATTATGGCACTGTCTTTCGCTTTTCTTGCTTCAAATAATTCTGCTACTCTTGGCAAACCTCCAGTAATGTCTTTTGTTTTAGTAGTTTCCTTAGGTAATCTTGCAATAACATCACCTGCTGAAATTTTCTGTCCATCCTTTACTGATAAAATTGAGTCTGGAACTAAATAATATCTAGCCTCATTATCATCTGCTTTTTTAATTACATTACCTTTTGCATCTCTAAGCGTAATTCTTGGTTTTAGATCGGTATTTTTTGATTGTGTTTTCCAATCAACAACTGCTTTTGTTGAAATCCCCGTAGCATCATCAACAGTTTCAGCAAGTGATACTCCATCGATCAAATCAACGTAATTAGCGACTCCATCTTTTTCAGCAATTACAGGTGTTGTGTATGGGTCCCATTCGCATATCTTTGCACCTTTTTTAATTTTATCGTCGTTTTGAAAAAATAGTTTTGAACCATAAGGAACTTTGTAAGAAGCAACCTGTAATCCATTTCCATCTTCTATTGAAAGCTCAGTATTTCTTCCCATAACTATTTGATTTTTCTTTGAGTCTTCTAATAGGTTAGTATTTACAATTTTCAATATTCCATCTGAACTTGATACAATTTGTGAGTCTTGTTTTACAGAGGCAGTTCCACCAACGTGAAACGTTCTCATCGTTAATTGTGTGCCTGGTTCCCCAATTGATTGAGCAGAAATCATTCCAATAGCCTCACCAACGTGTACCATTTTACCTCTAGATAGGTCTCTTCCATAGCATGTTGCGCAAACTCCTTCTTTAAGACTACAGGTCATTACTGAATAAACACTCAATGTTTTAACCCCAGCCGCATCTATTTTTTCACATGCAGCTTCATCTATCATCTGACCTTTTTTAATTATAACATCACCAGTTAAAGGATTTTTTACATCTTTTGCTGTAACACGTCCTAATGATCTTTCTGAAAGGCTTACCATAATATTTCCACCCTCCAATACTTCAGATAGCTTGATAAAACCTGGCTTATCACATTTTTGTTTTGTAATTGTTAAATCTTGGGCAACATCACATAACCTTCGTGTCAAATATCCTGAGCTTGCAGTTTTCAAAGCTGTATCAGCTAAACCTTTTCTAGCACCGTGTGTTGAATTAAAGTATTCGAGAGCTGTTAGACCTTCCTTGAAATTTGAAGTAATCGGCGACTCGATAATTTCACCTGATGGTTTCGCAATCAAACCTCTCATTCCAGCTAATTGCTTCATTTGTGCAGCAGATCCTCTTGCTCCACTATCAGCCATCATGAATACTGAGTTGATTTTAAGACCGTCTTCTGTAACTTCTGTTGCAGAAATTCTCTTCATCATCTCAGATGCAACTCTATCTGTACATTTAGACCATGCATCAATTACTTTGTTATATTTTTCACCTCTAGTGATCAATCCTTCAGCATATTGGTTTTCATAATCTGAAATTAATTTTTTTGTCTCATCAATTAATTGTTGTTTATTATCCGGTATTACCAAATCATCTTTTCCAAATGAAATTCCAGCTTTAAACGCGTGTTTAAAACCTAAATCTTTTAACTTATCACAGAATATAACCGTACTTTTTTGTCCTGAGAACCTGAACACATGATCAATAACTTCTGAAACAACTTTTTTTGGTAAAAGTCTATCTACTAATGAAAATTTGTTATTAACATTTTTTGGTATTAAATTTGACAATAAAAATCTTCCTGCTGTACTGATGTGTTTTTCAAATTTAGTATTTCCTTTCTCATCAACAGTTTCAAATCTTGAAACTATTCTTGAGTGAACTTTGATTTGACCAATTTCAAGTGCATGTTCTATTTCTGATGTGTTAACAAAATATCCTTCTACTCTGTCTTTTTGATAAGGTGGCTGAGATAAATAATAAATCCCTAAAATCATATCCTGACTAGGAACAATAATCGGTTTACCATTAGATGGACTTAAAATATTATTTGTAGACATCATCAATACTCGTGCTTCTAATTGTGCTTCTAAACTTAGTGGAACGTGTACTGCCATTTGATCACCATCAAAGTCAGCATTAAATGCAGCACAAGTTAATGGATGAAGTTCTATGGCATTTCCTTCAATAAGTTTTGGTTCAAAAGCTTGTACTCCTAATCTATGAAGTGTTGGAGCTCTATTTAAAATGACCGGATGTTCTCTAACTATTAACTCTAATGCATCCCAAACTTCATTTCTCTCTCTTTCGACTAATTTTTTTGCTTGTTTAATTGTTGATGCCAAGCCTAATTTATTTAATCTTGCGTAAAGAAATGGCTTAAATAATTCAAGAGCCATTTTTTTTGGAAGACCACATTCATGTAGTTTTAAATCTGGCCCAACGACTATCACTGATCTTCCAGAATAATCTACTCTTTTACCTAATAAATTTTGTCTAAATCTTCCCTGTTTACCTTTTAACATTTCAGCTAAAGACTTTAATGGTCTTTTGCCTGTTCCGGTAATAACTCTGCCTCTTCTTCCATTGTCAAATAATGCATCGACAGACTCTTGGAGCATTCTTTTTTCGTTTCTAACAATAATATCTGGAGCTTTGAGATCCATTAATCTCTTTAGTCTGTTATTTCGATTTATCACTCTTCTATATAGATCGTTCAAATCTGAAGTTGCAAATCTGCCACCATCTAATGGTACTAAAGGTCTTAATTCTGGAGGAATAACTGGAATTGTTGTTAAAATCATCCATTCAGGCTTATTTCCAGTTTCTATAAATGATTCAATTAACTTTAATCTTTTTATTGATCTTTCCTCTGATACTTTTGATTTAGTCTCTTTTATTGTTTTTATTAAATTATTTTTTTCCTCTTCAAGATTAATAGATTTTAAAATTTCAAGAATTGCCTCTGCGCCAATGCCTGCTGTAAAAGATTCTTCCCCATATTCATCTTGATATTTTATTAATTCCTCTTCACCAAGTAATTGATTTTTCTTTAATCCAGTTAATCCAGGCTCAATAACTATAAAATTTTCAAAATAAAGAACCCGTTCAACCTCTTTAAGTTTCATATCAATCGCCAATGATATTCTGCTAGGAAGAGATTTTAAAAACCATATATGAGCAACAGGGGTAGCAAGGTTTATGTGACCCATTCTTTCTCTTCTTACATTTGATTTTGTTACTTCAACACCACATTTCTCACATATAATTCCTCTAAATTTCATTCGTTTGTATTTTCCACACAAACATTCATAATCTTTTATTGGTCCAAAAATTCTTGCACAGAACAAACCATCTTTTTCTGGTCTAAATGTTCGATAATTTATTGTTTCTGGTTTTTTAATCTCACCATATGTCCAAGATTTAATTTTTTCAGGGCTAGCTAGTGTAATTTTAATACTATTAAAATTTTGAGCCTCTGAAATTTCAGACCCTTTAAATAAATCTGTTAATTCTTTACTCATATTAATTTAACTCCACATTTAGTGCTAAAGACTTTATTTCTTTTACTAAAACGTTAAATGATTCTGGTATTCCAGACTCAAAGTTTTCTTCACCTTTAACTATCGTTTCATAAACTTTTACTCTACCAGCAACATCATCTGATTTTACTGTCAGTATTTCTTGTAAAGTATATGAGGCACCATATGCTTCTAATGCCCAAACTTCCATTTCACCAAATCTCTGTCCACCTAATTGTGCTTTTCCGCCAAGTGGTTGTTGAGTAACTAAACTGTATGGTCCTGTTGATCTTGCATGAATTTTATCTTCAACAAGGTGATGTAACTTGAGCATATAAATTGTTCCAACAGTTACTGGTCTATCAAATTTTTCACCTGTTCTTCCATCCCATAAATGTGTTTGTCCAGAGTTTGGGAGTTCTGCTAGATCTAGCATGTTTGTTACATCTTGCTCTTTAGCGCCATCAAAAACTGGTGTCGCTATAGGAACACCATTTTGAATGTTATCACATAGATCTTTAAATTCTGTATTTGATAATTTATCAATGTTTTCTTCATAAACATCATCACCATAAACAGATTTCAAAAATGTTTTCATTTTTTCATTTTTTTCTATCTTTTTCTGATTTTCGTTGACTAAATTTTTTAATTTTTCACCAAGTTCAGTGCAAGACCATCCTAAATGAGTTTCTAAGATTTGACCTACATTCATTCTACTAGGTACTCCTAATGGATTTAAAACTATATCAACTGGTTTTCCATTTTCTCTATATGGCATATCCTCTACTGGAACAATTTTACTAACTACTCCTTTATTGCCATGTCTTCCTGACATTTTATCACCTGGTCTAAGTCTTCTTTTGATAGCTACAAAGACTTTTACCATTTTCATGACGCTTGGTAATAAATCATCACCTTGTCTGATTTTTAATACTTTATCTTCAAAACGATCCTGAATATCTTTTTTTGCACTATTATATTGATCTTTAAGCTGTAATAATAAGTCTGAATTTTTTGTATCATTTGTAGTTATTTTAAATAAATCAGAAATTAATAAACTATTGATTTTATCATCATCTAATTTAGTTCCAGCATCTAGATCTTTTATTCTTTTATCTAATGAAGAGCCCGCTAAAAATGTTGCTGCTCTTTGTTTAATACTTCTCTCTAAAATTTCTTCCTCAACTTTTTTGTCTTCTTGAACGCTTTCTATCTCAGCTCTTTCTATTGTAATTGACCTTTCATCTTTTTCTATACCATGCCTATTAAAAACTCTTACATCTACAACAATACCACCGCTTCCACTTGGCATTTTTAAAGATGTATCAGTAACATCGATTGCTTTTTCTCCAAATATTGATCTTAATAACTTTTCTTCAGGTCCTGAAGCTGAGTCTCCTTTTGGCGTTACTTTTCCAACTAGTATATCTCCTGGTTTTACTTCTGCTCCTATATAAACAATTCCGGATTCGTCTAAATTTTTCAAAGCTTCTTCATTTACATTCGGTATATCTCTTGTGATGTCTTCTTCACCTAATTTTGTATCACGAGCCATCACTTCATACTCTTCTATATGTATTGAGGTAAATACATCATCAGTTACACATCTCTCAGAAATAAGAATTGAGTCTTCAAAATTGTAACCTTGCCATGGCATAAATGCTACGGTAACATTTTTACCTAGAGCCAGTTCACCAATTTTAGTTGATGGTCCATCTGCTATAATATCTCCTGATTTAACTTTGTCACCGACTCTAACTAACGGCTTTTGATTAATACAAGTATTTTGGTTTGATCTTTTAAATTTTTGTAAATTATAGATATCAACACCTGATTGAGAATAATCTTTTTCATTGGACGCTTTAATTACAATTCTTTTTCCATCAATTTTATCAACAACTCCATCTCTTCTTGCAACAATTGTAACACCAGAGTCTAAAGCTACATCACTTTCAATACCAGTTCCAACTAGAGGCGCTTCAGGTTTTAATAAAGGCACAGCCTGTCTCATCATGTTTGATCCCATTAATGCTCTGTTGGCATCATCATTTTCTAAAAATGGAATTAAAGATGCAGCAACTGAGACTAACTGTTTTGGCGATACATCTATGTAATCAATATTTTCTGGTTTTGATAAAATAAAGTTTAGATTTTCTCTACAAGATACAAGGTCTTCTTTAAATTTACCGTTTTTATCAATAACAGAATTGGCTTGAGCAATTGTAAATTTCGTCTCTTCCATTGCAGACAGGTATTCAATTTTATCTTGAACAACTCCATTTTCTACTTTCTTGTATGGACTTTCTATAAAACCATATTTATTTATTTTTGAATAAGTAGAAAGACTATTAATTAAACCAATGTTTGGTCCCTCAGGTGTTTCAATTGGGCAGATCCTCCCATAATGTGTTGGATGAACGTCACGAACCTCAAATCCCGCTCTTTCTCTTGTAAGACCACCTGGTCCTAAAGCAGAAACTCTTCTTTTATGAGTAATTTCTGACAACGGATTTGTTTGGTCCATAAATTGAGAAAGCTGAGAAGTTGCAAAAAAATCTTTTAAAGAAATCGTTAAAGGCTTTGCATTTATAAGATCCTGGGGCATTGCAGACTCAACATCTAAAGTGGTCATTTTTTCTTTAATCGCTCTTTCCATTCTATAGACACCTATACGAGCTTGGTTTTCAACTAATTCACCAACTGACCTTACTCTTCTGTTGCCAAGATGATCGATATCGTCAATTTCGTCCTTTCCATCTCTCAAATCTAACATTTTTTGAACAATTGCAAGTATGTCATCGTTTCTAAGAATTGTTATTTTATCTGAACAATTAAGATTTAATCTTGAATTCATTTTTACCCTACCAACATCTGATAAATCATACCTGTCAGAACTAAAAAATAGGTTATTGAAAATCTGAGTAGCAATCTCAATAGTTGGTGGCTCACCTGGTCTTAAAACCTTATAAATTTCAGTGATAGCATCATTTTTAGTTTCATTTTTATCATTTAATAAAGTCAATAATAAATATGGTCCTTTAGTAATAGAATTTGTTTTAGAAATTTCGACAGATTTGATGTTTGCTTCAATTATTTTTTGAACAATAGTATCATTTAACTCCGTACCTATTTTAAATACATCTTCACCTATTTTGATATCTTTATGAAGAAACTTTCCAAATAAAGACTCGCTAGATACAAATATTTCTTTTAGTCCATCGTTTGAAAGTTTTTTTGCAGTTAAAAAATTAATTTTTTCACCTTGTTTGACAACAACTTTATTATTTTTGGCATCTATTACTTCCTCTGAAAAATTTTTGGATTTGTAATTTTCAGGATCAAATTTAGTTTTCCATTTATTTAGTTTTTCATCAAAATTGTAAATATCTCTTTCATAAAATTCGTTGACTATATCGTTCTTTGAAAATCCAAGTGCCTGAAGTAAAGTTGATACTAAAATTTTCTTCTTTCTATCAATTCTAAAATAAAGAAAGTCTTTAACATCATATTCAAAGTCTAGCCAAGAACCTCTGTTAGGTATTACTCTGCAATTAAATAACAGTTTTCCACTTGCATGAGATTTACCTTTATCATGATCAAAAAATACGCCTGGGCTTCTATGCATTTGATTTACAACAACTCTTTGAACCCCATTAGTTATAAAAGTTCCACTGTTAGTCATCATTGGAACCTCGCCCATATAAACTTCTTGTTCTTTTGCTGATAAAATATCTTTAGTATTATTTTCCTGATCTATTTCATAAACAACTAACCTTAATGTACATTTAAGAGCTGCAGAATAAGTTAAGCCTCTTGTTATACATTCCTCAACATCAAATTTTGGTTTTTCTAATTTGTATGAAACATATTCTAATGTTGCTTTATCGTTTAAATCCTCAATTGGAAAAATGCTTTTAAAAACTCTATCAAACCCTTTAATTAAATGTTGTTCAACATCTTGTTTGAATTCTGTTAATTCTTTATAAGAGTTTTTTTGAACCTCAATTAAATTTGGAATAGATAAACTCTCTTTAAGTTTACCGAAACTTTTCCTTATGTTTTTCTTTTTTGTAAAAGATAACTGCATCACACCTACTGATTTAAAAAATTTAAATCAGCAAAAAATCCTGTTTAAATTACTTAAGTTCTACTTTTGCGCCAGCTGCTTCAAGTTTTTGCTTGATTTCCTCAGCCTCTTTTTTGTTAACACCCGATTTAACTTCTTTAGGTGCTCCTTCGACTAAATCTTTAGCTTCTTTTAATCCTAGAGCAGTGATAGCTCTAACTTCTTTAATTACATTTATTTTTTTATCACCTGCTGCTGTAAGCATAATTGTAAAATCGTCTTTTTCCTCTGCTGGCGCCGCACCTGCTGCTGCCGCTGGTGCTGCTGCAACTGCTGCTGCTGCTGTTACACCCCATTTTTCTTCAAGTTGTTTTGAAAGTTCAGCTGCTTCTACAACAGTCAAACTTGATAAATCTTCTATAATTTTATTTAAGTCAGCCATATTAGTCTAATGTCCCTGGTTATTTTTTTGATTTTTCGAGCGCTAAAATAGCGATTTTTGACGCCGGCGCAAGTAAAATACTTGCAATTTTTTGTGCTGGAGACCTTAAAATACCTACTATTTTTGCTCTTGCTTCATCTAGAGATGGTAATGTCGCAACATTTTGAACTCCTGCAACATCTAAAACGTCAGAACCCATTATACCACCTAAAATTTTTAAATTCTGATTCTCTTTAGAAAATTTTGTTAGTATTTTTGCAGATGTAATTGCATCCTCAGACATTGCTACAGCTGTTGGGCCACTGAATAAATCTGACAAATCTTTACATCTAGTTTTTTCTAAAGCTAATTTTGTAATTCTATTATTAGTTATTTTAAATTTAATACCATGTTCTCTCATTTGTTTTCTTAATTCATCTAACTGAGAAACTGTTAAGCCTTGATAATGAGTAACTATTACAGCCTCCGATTTATCAAACTGAGTTGACATATCACTAATGTACTGCTTCTTTTGCTCTTTATTCATCATAATTAAATGCTCTTACCTAATTTTACTTTATAAGAAATTCCCATAGATGATGTTACAAAAGCTTGTTTAACCAAATCACCTTTAAGAGTATTGTTTGCTTTTTCTTTCTCTAATGCATCAATGATTGCATTATAATTTTTAACTAATTTTTCATCATCAAAAGATTTTTTTCCTATGCTGACACCAATATTTCCATCTTTATCGTTTCTAATCTCCACTTGTCCAGACTTTGCATCAGAAACAGCTTTTGCTAAATCATTTGTTACTGAACCAAGTTTAGGATTTGGCATTAAACCTTTTGGACCTAAAACTTTACCTAATTTCGATAGTTTTATCATCATACCAGGCGTACAGATTAATTTTTCAAAATTTAATTCACCACCTTTTATTTTTTCTACAAACTCATCTCCTCCAACAATATCTGCACCGGCGTCTTTTGCTTCCTGAGATTTATTATCCTCACACACAACTGCAACTTTTACGGTTTTTCCAGTTCCACCGGGTAGATTAACAGCAGTTCTTATATTAATTTCGCTTTTTTTTTGTTTGTTATTAATTTGAAAACTTAAATCAATTGACTCGTCAAATTTAGTTGTACAATTCTGTTTAACTAATGATACTAATTTCTCAAAACTCTCAGAAGGTAGAGTGTTAGTATTCTCTGGTAATTTTTTAAATCTTTTTGATGGCATTATTCTTTTACCTCTATTCCCATTGATCTTGCAGATCCTGCAATAATTTTTGATGCTTCTTCTAAGTCATGTGCATTCAAGTCTTCCATTTTCTTTTTAGCAATTTCTTCAAGTTGTTTCTTTGAAATTGAAGCAACTATATTTCTCCCAGGTTCTTTTGAACCGCTTTTAAGTTTTACTGCTTCTTTGATAAAATGTGAAGCTGGTGGTGACTTTAAAACAAAGTCAAATTTTTTATCTTTATATACTGTAATTATTACTGGCACTGGTTTACCTGCAAAAGATTTTGTTTTCTCATTAAATGCTTTACAGAATTCCATGATATTAATTCCTCTTTGACCCAAAGCAGGACCAACAGGTGGTGCAGGATTTGCTTGTCCACCATTAATTTGTAACTTTATGTATCCACTAATTTCTTTTTTTGCCATTAACTTGCTTTCTCTACTTGGTTAAATTCTAAATCAACAGGTGTTGGACGACCAAAAATTGAAACCGAAACTTTAAGTCTTAGCTTCTCTTCATCAATATCTTCTACAAGACCACTAAAGGATGCAAAAGGCCCATCGATCACCTGAACTTTTTCACCAACGCTGTACTCTATAGCAGATTTTGGTTGTGCTACACCATCTTTTATTTGACCTAAAATTTTCTCAATTTCTTTATCTGAAACTGGAATTGGCATTCCTTTTGAACCTAAAAATCCACTCACTCTCTTAATGCCTTTAATCATATGATAAAGTTCATTATCCATTTCACTTTTTATGAGCACATAGCCAGGAAAATACTTCTTTTTTCTTTGAATTCTTTTCCCTCTTTTAACTTCAGTAATGTCATGGGTTGGCACAATAATTTCCTCAATTTTATCGGAAACTTTTGCTTTTTCAGCCTCCTCTTTAATTAAACCAGCAACTTTGTTTTCAAAACTAGAATGAGATTGAACTATATACCAATTTTTCATTATAAACTTACCTTAAGAATTAATTCTAAAAAGAACTTCAAAACTTGATCCAATAATAAAAAGAATAAAGATGCAATTATAGCCATTGCAACAACCATAAGAGCTCCTTGCAATGTTTCTTTCCCTGTTGGCCAAGTGACTTTAAAAGCCTCTTGCTTTACATCTTGAATAAATTTTAAAGGGTTTTTCATAATACTGTAACCTTTTTGGCAGGAGCGGAGGGAATCGAACCCCCAACCTCCGGTTTTGGAGACCGGCGCTCTACCAATTGAGCTACACTCCTATGGAGTTTACTCTATAATTTTAGTTACTACTCCAGCTCCTACTGTTCTACCACCTTCTCTTATTGCAAAGTTTAATTTCTCGTTCATCGCAATTGGTGTAATAAGTTTAACTGTAAATTTAGCATCATCACCAGGCATAACCATTTCAGTTCCAGCAGGTAACTCAACTTCACCAGTAACATCTGTTGTTCTAAAATAAAACTGAGGTCTGTATTTTGTAAAGAAAGGAGTATGTCTTCCACCCTCTTCTTTTTTCAACACATAAGCCTGAGCCTCAAATTTTGTATGTGGAGTAATTGATCCTGGTTTACAAAGAACTTGTCCTCTTTCAACATCAGTTCTTTCAACACCTCTTAAAAGAGCTCCAATGTTATCTCCAGCTTCTCCTGAATCTAAAAGTTTTCTAAACATTTCAACTCCAGTACAAACTGTTTTCTTTGTTTCTCTAATACCTACTATTTCAATTTCATCACCAGTCTTAATAATACCAGACTCTACTCTACCTGTTACTACAGTTCCTCTTCCAGAAATTGAGAAAACGTCCTCAACAGGCATCAAGAAATCTTTATCTTTTGGTCTATCTGGTTGTGGGATAAATTCATCTACAGCTTTCATTAAATCCATAATAGAATTTTTTCCAATTTCATCATCTCTACCTTCAACGGCTGCAAGTGCAGAACCTTTAACGATTGGTGTCTTGTCACCTGGGAATTTATATGATGTTAACAAATCTTTAATTTCCTCTTCAACAAGATCGATCATTTCTTTGTCATCAACTTGATCAACTTTGTTTAAGTAAACAACTATAGCAGGTACACCTACTTGCCTTGCTAAAAGAATGTGCTCCCTAGTTTGAGGCATTGGACCATCTGCAGCATTAACAACTAAAATTGCTCCATCCATTTGAGCTGCACCTGTAATCATATTTTTTACATAGTCAGCGTGACCTGGACAATCTACGTGCGCATAGTGTCTGTTTGCAGTTTCATATTCAACGTGAGCTGTTGAAATTGTAATTCCTCTTTCTTTTTCTTCAGGAGCTTTATCAATTTGATCATAAGCAGTAAATTGCGCACCGCCTGATTCAGCTAAAACTTTTGTGATCGCAGCTGTTAACGTAGTTTTACCGTGATCGACATGACCGATTGTACCGATGTTACAGTGCGGTTTATTTCTTACGAACTTTTCTTTTGACATTACTTGTTTACCTCTTTTTCCTTTACATTTTATTTTTAAATTTTTGGAGCGGGTAAAGGGAATCGAACCCTTACATCCAGCTTGGAAGGCTAGCGTTCTACCATTGAACTACACCCGCATCACCCAAGTATACTCCTAGTTATTTAAAATTATATTGAATGGTGGAGGGGGAAGGATTCGAACCTTCGAAGACCGAAGTCAACGGGTTTACAGCCCGCCCCATTTGACCGCTTTGGTACCCCTCCTAAATCGTTGGGGAAGCGTCCCCTTGTTCAATAAAGCTTTAAACAACACGCGTTTTATATATTTTTATTGTACAAAAGCAATAGGTGAAATATTGGTAAAATAGTTAAAAAAGCTTATAAAAATCAATAATTATCATGAACAAATCATCTTTTTTTATTGTAGGTAAACACGCTGTTTTTGAGGCTTTAAAAAATAAAAAAAGGAAGATTTTAAAAGTATTTTTAACTGAAGAGAGTAAAAAAAATATTCACAGATTAAGTCCAAAAAAAAATTTATTAAAGGATGTCAAAATATATTTTAAAACCAAGAAAGAATTAGACAAATATTCTAAAAATGAAGGCATACTTCATCAAGGCTATGTTGCAGAAATAGAACATTTAGAAAAAATTGAGTTAAAAGAATTTATATCAGATAAAAATAATTTAACTTTTGTATGTTTAGATGAAGTTACTGATCCAAGAAATATAGGCTCATTAATTAGAAGTGCTGCATCTTTTAATATAGATGGATTAATTGTTAAGGAAAGACATTTTCCAAAAGAAAGTAAATTAATGTACAAATCTGCTAGTGGCTGTGTTGAGCATCTTAATATATTTGAAGTGTCAAATATAAATACAACTCTCAAATTTCTAAGAGATAAAAATTTTTGGGTTTATGGGTTTGACTCGAAAAGCAATAAAGATTTTATGGATGTTAAATGGGAAGGAAATAATATTTTACTATTTGGTTCGGAGGGATCTGGAATTAAGCATCATACAAATAAATATACAGATTTTTCAGTTAAAATTAATATTAATGAAAATGTAGAAAGTTTAAATATTTCTAACAGTGCAGCCATAGTTTTTCATCATATAAATCAACATAAAAAAATATCTTGATAATAAAAAAAATGATATTACAAAACTCCAAATGCCCTTGTAGCTCAGTTGGTAGAGCAATTGATTTGTAATCAATAGGTCCGCGGTTCGAATCCGTGCGGGGGCACCATTTCTTTAGTAAAATCAAGTGGTCATTTGATATGCTATTAAGGTTTTAGCCATTCTTTATATTTTTTTTTTGCTTCTTTGCCTTTTAATACTTTATCTCCATCAACAGGTCCAACACAAAATTTACTTTCAAAATCATAATCATAAATATCAGATTTATGTTTTATGTATTCGGAGCCAATGAAACTTAAACCAGTTCCATCTTGTTTATTAAATTTATTCCTAGATTTAAGTTGAATAGTTTTAACCCATTTTGAACCACTGATAGGTTTATCAAATATAATTTCAACATTATTTGTTCCAACGAAGTCAATTTTTTTGATTCCAATTTTATTTAATCCATTAATGTATTCATGGATTGTTATTTTTGATTTTTTTTTGTCTAATTTAAAATACATTAATCCTAAATCTTCACCTTTTTCAAAAGGCATAGTTTCAGCTCTGTCCAATCCCATTTTTAAAACACACTTATAATAAATTACTTCAGCAACTGCATTTGTCGAAAAACATACAAGCATTAGGATTATTGAAAATCTTTTCATAAACCAAATTCTACCATTGAGATCATAGCGCAGTCAATTTTAAAATAGATTTCTAAAAATGTTGAGAAATAATTTTAAATTAGAAATTGATTCTCGATTTGTAATCAATAGGTCCGCGGTTCGAATCCGTGCGGGGGCACCACTAAAATCTTCAAACGTTTTTATTAATTTCTTTACAATTATAAAAGGTAATATCTTTTTCAGATGCTTCGCTATTAATATCTCTGGTAATTTCGTGCACAAGCTCTCCTGATTTTCTATTAATTATTCCAGACTCTGAATAATTTTTGGTTTTATCAAAACCTTTGAACAAAACTACTTCAGTATTTACAATTTTAACTTCTAAATTTTCAGAATAACTTAAGAAAGATGATAACCCATTAATAGTTAAATCTTTTGGTATTTTTGAGACAATTTCAAAATTATCTAAATTCTCATTATCAATTTCGTCTGAAGTAAAAACCTTATAATTGTATTCAGCATTTTTAATTATAATTTTTTCAAATTTACATTGAAAAGAAGTATTTATTTCATGATCAATTTTTATATTTGAAGCAATTGCGTTTATGGAAATGAAATTACTAATAATTATGTATAAAAGAAATTTTCTCATTTAATTTGTTTCATTTCTAATTTGTTCAATTTTAATTTTCTTTTGAAGACTTCTATTTGAGTCATATAACAGGCTAAATTTAATTTTTTTATTAATTTTTATTGAAATATTAATTGCGTTTCTTACTTCAACATTATCAGCAACTGCGCTCACTGGTCTTTTTAAGGGATTAATATTTTTAATAATTATTTTTGATTTATCTCCAACTATCTTTCCTCTCCATCTTCTTGGTCTAAACGGACTTATGGGACTAATAGCAAGTTTTTTTGAATCAATTCCTAATATCGGTCCATGAACGGACAAGTTATATGCTGTACTACCTGCTGGAGTAGATACCAAAACTCCATCTGAAACTAGGTTTTTAATAATAGTTTTTGAATTACTAGAAATTGACAATGATGCTGCTTGTTTACTTTGTCTTAAAATTGAAACCTCATTAATTGCAATAGATCTCTTAGTTAAATTTGATTTAGTTTTAACAATCATTTCCAATGGAGAAATTGTTACAACTCTAAATGATTTAGATAAATTATTCAAAGTATGTTTGGTTGAAAATTTATTCATTAAGAAACCGTAATTTCCAGAATTAATACCGTAAAACTTTTTATTGTATTTGTAATATCTTTTAAGTGATCCCAACATAAAACCATCGCCACCAATGACTACTATTAAATCTGAATTTGCTATTGTGTAATGACCTAATTTTTTTTTAACAAAATTCTTAATCTTTATTGAAAGATTGTTGTTATCAAAAAGTATGTGAGGTTTAATCACTTAGTGGTGCCCTCGGCCAGACTCGAACTGGCACTCCCAAAAGGGCAAGGATTTTAAGTCCTTTGTGTCTACCAATTTCACCACGAGGGCTCCTAGAGTTTGCATTGTTATATCTATCTTTTGTTTTAACACAACGCATTTATCTTGTTCAAGAATTATCGGTGACTAACCTATTTCAAAAAAAAGGTGCTTTATTAATTAACTTTAATTTTTTTTGCCATTTTGTCTAATATTGAATTAATTAATCGTTCTAAAGGTAATAGAATTAATCCTAACAAAACTTTTGAAAAAATACTAAATACAGGAACACCATTTGACAAATCTAAAATTAGTGGGTCTAAAACAAAATTAATATATTCAAAAAATGCAAGAATCATCATAAATGATATTGATGTAGCTAATGCAGCAGCTTTTCCAGTCTGTTTTAAAAATAATGTTGTAATTAATAATATTGAGAAAATTATAAATTCTACTATGTAGAATATTTTTGATTGCCACCAAGGATAATCAATATAAAAGGAATAATTGTTTATTTCAGATAAAACACCGTTAGAATTTAAACCTTGTATTTTAAAGTCATATTTTCCAGGTTTAAGGTTTGTATATGTAATATTGTGTGAGTAAGTAAAATCAGAGAATTTTTCGTCAAATCCAACTAATTGATATCTATATTTATTCTTATTTTCATAGAAATAATCAGTTAATGAAATTGTAAATGATATTTTATTTTGATTAAATTTAAAATCTTGTTTTATCTTAAACGTGTTATTTACTAAATCTTTATTTGGAGCGCCAAAAAAAACTTTTTGATCGTTGTTTACAATTTTTGAAATAATTGCACTACCCGTTTGATTATTATTAAAATCCTTATCATTAATTATTACAATACCTTCATTGCTGCTCATTAGAGTTAGGTTATTAAAGAAAAAAAACTCAGTATCTAAATGATGAGATATATTTTCAAATGGTAGTTTTAATATTTTTCCATCTGAGTCAATTTCATAGAATTCTTGAACTCTTTTTCCTTCAATTCTTTCAGTAAAAGTTACCCAATAACTATTGATATTGGTTTTTTTTAAATCAAGAATTTCTTTATTTTTAATATTTATAATTTTTGAAAATAAATCACTTTGCTTAAATCTTTCTTTTAAAAAATCATATTCTAGATAGTTTTTATTTGCGTAAATAATTAAATTATTATTTATATAAAATAATTTTACTTTACCTTCCGTAAATATTTTTTCGTCAAACTTTGTTTTATTTATATTGTTGTTTTCTATCTTAAATCTAAAAATTCCTTTTTTACTGACCCTAAACCAAATTTCATCTCTTTCCTCTAATTCATTTAAGTAACCAACACCAGAACCTTTATAAATTTTTCTATAATCTTTTAAATTAAATTTATTAATTAAGAATATTCCTTTTTTTGACCTAACTAATAGGTAATCTTTAAATATTTTACTTTCAATTATTTCAAAAACTATCCCTATATCCTTTTTATTTATTGCTAATTCATAATTTTCTGAATTATCAATAACACCTAAACCAGCATTAGAGCCTATTAAAAGTTTGTCATTAGAAATAAAAGTTTCCCAAACTTGAGTGTTTAATTTTTCTTTTCCAATTTGAATAAAGCTTTCTTTCAATTTACCGTTATTATCTAAAACAAGTTTTTTTAAATCTACATTTGTTCCAACATATAAATGATCTTGGTAAACATTTAGAGATCTCACACGGCTATTAAGATTTGATGATTTTAGATCATAAAATTTAAATTTAGAGTTTTCGTTTATTTTGCTTATGCCATCATCTAAACCAGCCCAAATAATTCCATTTTGATCTTGATATATTGATCTGATGTTATCTACTCTCAATCCACTATTTGAATTATAATGAGCAATTGGTTTCAAAGAATTATCCAAAATAAACAATCCTTCATAAGTAGCTAGACCAATTTTGTTATTTACCAAACCAAAAGTTCTGTAAATTACACCAATATTATTTATTATTTCATTATTAATTTTTAGGAAACCATCGTCTGTTTGCTTATAGACACCATTTTTTCTTGTAAAAACGACTAGTTCATTTGTTTTGGATTTATGAAATCCAGTAACTGTCTTATCTTTAAAAATTTCAGAATTTTTTATTTTTATAATTTTGTGATCATTAATAGTTGCTATACTATCTCCAATTAAAGCAATAAATATTTCATCATTTAAAAGTCTAGATACACCAAATTTCCTCTTATTAACTTTTTTAATTACTTTAATCTTTTTGTCTTTATAAAAAAAAAGATTATTTAAAGATCTAAAAAATATTTGTCCATCAGCTAGAGAAAATGTTTCATAAATAATATCTCTATTTTTATAATTTTTATCATCCAAATATTTATTTAAAGACTTATAAATAGGATCTCCACTTCCATTATTAGATATGAAACCAAAATTTCCTCTGCTACCAACAATTATATTACCTAATTTGTCTGTTGCGATAGATCTTGCAGGATCGTTATTGTCTAAAATGATATTGCTCCATGTTTTTCCATCATAAACTAACACCCCATAATTATTTGCAAAATATAACTTCCCATCAAGTCCTTCGGTTATACCCCAATTACTTGTAAAGCCACCATTAACTTCAGGGGGATAATTAGTAATTTCTGGAATTGGATAATTGACAACTTGTTTAGCTTTTGAAATTGTAATTATTAAACTAAATAATAATATATTAATAAAAAATTTAAACATGGATGCTATACTAACATTACTTGTTTTTACTATTCTACTTTGTATTTATTATATTCCATTTTTGGTTGCTGAAGTAAGGAAAATTAAGAATAAAAATTCAGTTTTTTGGCTGAATACTTTTTTTGGATGGTCGGTTATAGGTTGGCTTGTATTACTTTTTTATTCAAGCCTTATAAATAAAGCTGATACTATTACAGTCGTTGAGTATGTAAAAAAAAAAGGTTCAAAAAAAAACAAATAAAGAGAATTTTTTTAAGTCCTTTGTGTCTACCAATTTCACCACGAGGGCATCTGTAATTTTCATGAGTATTAATGCTAATATATATAATTGAACAAGATAAATAAGTAAATTTTTTTGTATTTATAAAATGAATTTATGACAATAAAAAAAAATAAAATAGTTATATTTACTGATCTTGATGGATCTATCCTTCATAGAGATACATTTAAATTTGACCAAATTAAAGATTACATAAAAAAACTAATAAATTCAGGAGTACATATAATTCCAAATTCCAGCAAAACAGAAAGCGAGATAATTGAATTTAACCAAGATCTAGGGGAAAATTTAGCTTATATTTCAGAAAATGGTTCAGTTATTAATAATCTCAATTTATTAAATTCAAATTTTCCAAACAAAATAATTCTAAGTAGAGAAAAAGAAAAGCTTGTAGAAATTTTTAAAAATAATGTATCAGAAAATTTACAGAGTAAATGTAAATTTATCACAAATCTAAATAAAAAAGATCAAATTAATATTTTTGGTTTGAGTGAAACAAAACTAAAAAATGCTTTAAATCGTAAATACACTGAACCTTTTTTGTTTGAGGGCAGTAAAAATGAAAAAAAAGATTTAACAAAAATACTGAAAAAAAACTCTTTAACCATTCAGGAAGGAGGTCGTGTGATAAACCTTTGTGATAATGTTAATAAAGTCAAATCTATGAACAAAGTATTAAAAATTTACAAAAAAATAGAGAGTAATATTAAAGTGATAGCTGTTGGAGACAATTATAATGATTTAGACATGCTAAAAAATAGTGATCTGCCGTGCCTTGTGTTTAATGATCAATTTAAAGAAGATCAAATAAATATAGATAATTTAATAATTTCTAACAAGCCATCTCCTGAGGGCTGGGCTGATGTGATTAAAATGGCGCTAGTTAAATTGGATTTTAATGTCTAGAATTTTGTATGAGTGATTTTTCTCAAAATGGAATAATTTCAACCTTACATGATTTTGGTACTAAAACTACTTCAGAAATCGAAAAAGAACTACTTTCATTTTCAAAACAAAGAAAAATGGAATTAATTCTTCCATGTCTTTATTCTGAATTAGAAGGAAATGCATTACCTAAAATTGTTAAAGAAATTAGTAAAACAAATTACTTAGATCATATAATTGTAGGTTTAGATAAAGCAAATTCCAAACAAGCGAAGAAAGCATGGAAGTTTTTTAAAAAATTAAATATGCCCTTCTCTATTCTTTGGAATGATGGTCCAGCTTTAAAAAAACTTGATCAAGAATTAAAGAAAAAAGATTTAGCTCCAAATGAACTCGGTAAAGGTAGAAATGTTTGGTACTGTCTTGGGATGTGTATAGCAAGAGATAGTGCACGTTCTGTTGCATTGCATGATTGTGATATCAAAACATACGATAGAAGAATGCTTGCAAAACTTTTTTATCCTGTAGTAAATCCAACTTTTAATTTTGAATTTTGCAAAGGATATTATCCAAGAATTGCTGAAAACAAGATGAATGGACGAGTTGCAAGATTATTAGTTTTTCCACTTTTAACAGCTTTAGAAAAAACTATTGGTAAAAGCGATTATTTAGAATTTATGAAATCATTTAAATACCCTCTAGCAGGAGAATTTTCATTTAGAAGAAATGTTTTACCTGAACTAAGAATATCATCTGATTGGGGTATTGAAGTTGGGATACTATCAGAGATGCAAAGAAGTTTTTCTCCACAAAATATTTGTCAGGTTGATCTTGCGGATAAATATGATCATAAACATCAAATATTATCAATTGATGATGAAACAAAAGGTTTATCAAGAATGTCGATTGATATAATAAAAACTTTTATTAAAAAATTAGCAACACAAGGAAATACATTTAGTAGAGAAAAATTTAGATCATTAAAGGCAACATATTACAGATCTGCTTTAGATTTAATTGATATATACAGAAGTGATGCTGAAATGAATGGTTTAAAATTAGATACACATACTGAGGAAAAGACAGTTGAGTTATTTGCAAGAAATATTATGAAAGCAGGTGAAGCCTTTATATTAAATCCTATGGATACACCTTTCATACCAACATGGAGTAGAGTTAAAAGTGCTATTCCAGATTTTTTAAAAAGATTAAAAGAAGTAGTAAATGAAGATAATAAAAAATATAGTTAATGTTATCTCAGATAAACAAAAGAAAAATTAGTTTTAAATTAAATCAAATATACAATTTTTTACCCAAAAATGAGATTGATCTTATTGCGGAGGAAATCTCACAAATAATCAATCATTTTAATAGAAATAATAAAAAGAAAAATTGGTTTGTCTCAGAAAAAACAACGATGGTGATTTGTTATGGCGATAGTATTTATTCAAAAAATAAGAAACATTTAAAAACCTTTCAGGCATTTTTTAATAAAAAATTAAATAAGTTTATTGATACAATACATTTCCTTCCATTTTATCCATCTAGCAGTGACAGTGGTTTTGCAGTTAAAGATCATTATAAAATAGATAGTAAATTTGGTAATTGGTTAAATATAAAAAACTTTTCTTCAAAAGCACATATTATGGCGGACATGGTTATAAATCACGCATCAGCTAGAGGTTTATGGTTTAAAAATTTTTTAAAGGAAAAAAAACCTGGCAAAGATTACTTTTTATTAATTAATTCAAAATTCAATGCTTCAAAAGTTGTAAGACCAAGAGATCATAAGTTACTGAAGGAAATCAATATATTTAAAAAAAAGGAATATCTTTGGAGAACCTTTAGTGATGATCAAATAGATCTTAATTTTTATAATCCAAAGGTTTTATTAAGATTTATTAAAATAATGCTTAATTTAATAAAAAATGGAGTAACAATTTTCAGGTTAGATGCAATTGCATATCTTTGGAAAAAAAGTGGTACAAAATGTATAAATTTAAAACAAACACACGAAATTGTAAAAGTCTTAAGGATTGTCTCTGACTCTTTAAGTATAAAAAGTATTATTGTTACTGAAACAAACCTGCCTGAAAAAGAAAACTTAAGCTATTTTGGAAATAATGATGAGTCTAATTGGATTTATAATTTTACTCTGCCACCTCTCTTAATATATTCTTTATTATTCGAAAATGGTACGTACCTAAATGCTTGGTGTAAAAAATTACCACAAACAAAAAAAGGAAATTCTTATTTAAATTTTATTGCTTCTCACGATGGCATAGGAATGAGACCGCTTGAAGGTATAATTAATAATCAATCAATCAAAAAATTATTATTGAGATTAAAAAAAAATGGATCAAAATTTTCCTATAGAAAAGTAAATAACAATAAAAAGAAAGTTTATGAGTCAAATATTACAGTTTTTGATGCATTAAAAGTCTCAGATAAAGATAAAAAGGGTTTATACAATTTTCAAAGGTATATAGCTGCACATGCAATTATGTTTTCCTTTGAGGGTGTTCCAGCCATATATTTTAACTCATTATTTGGTAAGTCAAACGATGAAGCAAGATATGTAATTACTGGAAATAATAGAGATGTTAATAGATTTAAATGGAACGAATTAAATATTTTAAAAAAAATTAAAAGCAATTCTTCAAAAGAGTATTACATATTTGAAACTTTAAAATACCTTCTAAAAATAAGAAAAAACCAAAAAGCGTTTCACCCTAATGCCTACAGAGCTAATATTAATCTAGGTAACAATTTTTTTTGTATTAAAAGAGTTAGTTTAGATAAAAAACAAACTATTTTATGTATAACTAATCTAACTTCAAAATTACAAAATGCTAAAATAAATAAAAAATACAACAAATTTAAAAATTTAATTGATTCAAATGTCAAACCTGAAATTTTAAATTCTATTAATCTAAAACCTTTTGAAACAATTTGGCTTTCAAATAAATAAACATTATTGTTAAATAATATTAAATTCTATTTATATGAATCAATTAGAGCTCATAGCTGAAAATATTAAAAACAAAAATTTAGATAAAGCATTAGAGCTTTGCAAATTAAATGAAAATTCAAATGATAAGTCAATAATTTATAATTTTTTAGGTGTTATTCATTTTATGAAAAAAAATTTAGCGGAGGCTGAGAAATTTTTTTTAAAAGTAATCGAAATCGATGATAAATTTCAAGATCCAATAAGAAACCTTTGCGTTATTTATACTATTAGTAAAAAATTTAAAGAATTACTGAATTATTCTACTAAATTATATTATTTAGATAACAAAAACCCATTAAATATTTTTCAAATTGGATCTGCCAATGAATTGAATAAAAATTATGATGAAGCAATTAAATATTACGAAATATATATTAATACAGACGGTAGTGATAAAAAAAGAGGCTTTAATAATATTGGCAATATATATCTAAGAAAAGGTAAACCAAAAACTTCGGTAAAATATTTTTCTAAAGCTTTAGAACTAGATAGTAATAATAAAATTTTAATTAATAATATTTTACTTTGCTATTTATCTCTTAGAGATGAAAGTAAAGCTGAAGAATTCTTTAAAAAAGCAGAAACTATAGATAGTAATTATACCGAATTCTTACATAATAAAGCAGAATTTTTAATTCTTAAAAATCAATTACAAGAAGCTGAGAAAATATTAGAAAATAATAAAGGTATCACTAAATTTTTAATAACATTAATAAGACTTTATTTTAATTCTGGTCAGAGCGATAAAGGAAATGAATTATTAAACCAATCAAGAGAAATACTTAAAAATAATTCAGATTTTTACAACTATCTTGGTCTTAGATATTTATACGAAGGAAATTTTGACGAAGGATGGAAATATTATGAGTTTAGAAAATCTAAATTATCTAATTATTTTAAGGATATGAGTGAATGGGATGGAACAAATATTAAAGATAAATCAATAGTAGTTTATAATGAGCAGGGTTTAGGAGATTCAATTCAATTTTCAAAATATTTGATACCATTATCAAAAGTCTCAAATAAAATAACTTTTGTTGTTCAAGAAAATATTAAAAATCTATTTAAAGATCTTAAAAACATTAATATTAAAACATACGACGAGTGTAAAAATCAAACATTTGATTTTAAAATATCTTTAGGTTCTCTCATTAAATTCTTTTATAAAGAAGAAATTAACCTTGAGGAAAGTCTTATAGAGTTTAATCATAAAAAAAAAATAGAATTAGAAAATAAAATTGATTTTTCAAAGAAAAATATTGGTTTAGTATGGTCAGGTTCATTTTTAGGACCTAATGAGCCTTATAGATCAATACCACTCAATAATTTTAGAAAAATTCTTTGTTTAAACGCAAATTTTTATGCCTTACAAAACGAAGTATGGGAAAGAGATTTAGAATATTTTAAATCTTCAAACCTTATTGATTGTGGTAATTATAAGTTAGATGAACTTTCTTCTCTAATATCGAAGTTAGATCTTGTAATTACTTGTGATACATCCCTTCTTCATTTGGCATCATCATTAAATATAGAAACTTGGGGAATTTTATGTTTGTATCCAGATTGGAGATGGGGGGAGTTTAATAAGTTTAATCCTTATAATAAATTAAAACTTTTTAATCAAAAACAATTTTGTAATTGGGATTTTATAAACGATGAAGTTTATGAACTTTTAGAAAAAAAATTAAATTAAATTGTATTGATATTCCCTAGCCTCTAAAACTTCTTTTGGTAAATCAATATCAACATCAGTAAGTCTAATTAATTCATCTCTTTTAATATTTCTTTTAACAATTGCGTTATCTGTTAAGCCAAGTGGAAGGATGCCATCTTCTTTAGATTTTTGAGAACTAATTAATTTACCTCGTGAACAAAATCCACCTTCTCCATCGAGCTTTTCACCTGCTTTTAAATCTTTTTTTGCAACTGCTCCAACATCAGAATTATAATTTTTTGTAAATCCAGTCGGTTTTAAATCTAGAGATATAGAATAAATTGATTGAGCTAATTCAAGTCCTATATAATGATATGGTCTCCATATGGCTGAATAATTTCCTGATGAGTCTGTTACCATTCCATAATCTTTAAAACAATTTTTAACGTATTCATTTTGTGCCTTAATAACAATGTAGACACCCCAGCGTAAATCATTCTCAATTTCATTTTTATCAAGGTCAATACTAGAAATAACTTCTACTTGGCCACTATGATCAATTAAACCACCTTCATCTTTTGGAATAAGTTTTTTTGCAATATCATAAACACCTACTGGTGGGAATGTTAAACCGTCTTTTGGACATTTCAAGTCTGCAGCATTACTAACAGCACACATTTCAATAGCTGATTTGTCTCCACACAAAAAACTGTTGAACATTTTAGGGTTCATTCCAGATTCTTTTTCAGCTCTTTCTTTTGTTAGTCCATAATGATCCCAGACAGTTTCAGGTGTAGAATATTCAAATGTAGGATGATATTTAGTCCCTTTGCCAGCACAAATGACTTGAAATCCATTAAGTCTAGCCCATTCAATTTGTTCCATAATTAAAGATGGTTGATCACCATAAGCCATTGAACAAACAACATTATTTTTATTTGCTAAATCTGATAAAAATTTTCCACATGTAACATCCGCTTCAACATTTACTAAAATTATATGTTTTTTATTATTAATTATTTTTGTTGCATGCACAGTACCGATAATTGGATTACCTGTTGCCTCAATATAAATTTCAATATCTCTTTCAAGAGTATTATCTAATGAATTTGTAAAATTTATATTACTTATTGTTTTTTCATTTAGACCGCTATTAAGACAATTTTTTTTTGCTTTTTCAATATTTACATCAACAATTGTATCTATTTGAATTTTTTCTAATTGATTGTACTGAGCTAAAAACATTGAAACAAATTTACCACATCCTATAAATCCAATTCTAATAGGCTTAGATCTGTTTTGAAGTTTTGAGTATAAATACATATTTAAAATAAAAATATAACTATCCAATAAGATATTAGTCCAGCTATAATTGTTAAAATAATATTTTTACTTATATACCCAATTACAATAGCAACAAAAAAACCAATAATTTTTGGATCATTAATTTGCACAACTGTATTTGTTTCATTTAAAAAAACTGCTGGAAATATTATTGCAGGGAATACTGCAGATGGCACATATCCTAATATTTTTTTTGCACTTTCGCTTAATCTTTCAGGTTTAATTAATAAAACAGATCCTAATCTAGTTAAGTAATTTATAATTCCTGCTATCACTACAGATATCCAAATAGTCATATTTTTTTCTGAAATTTGTTTATTAAAAAAATGATAAATAATGAGACTACACAAGATAATATAATGTAAGATTTTAATGGAGCATCATAAAATAAAATAGAAGACAGTCCTGAAAGAAAAATTACAATTAGATGATCTATTTTTCTAAAATAATTTATAAGTAAAGCTAAAAAAGTTAATGGTATAGTAAATGATAAACCTAATTCTTCTGGCACAATAGAACCAAGTAAAATTCCAATAACTGTTGTCAATTGCCATACTATCCACAGAGTTAATCCAGCACCAAGTAAATGATAATGTTTATATTCATCATTTGAATTTTTTTTAAAAAACTCTTGCGAAACGGCAAAAGCTTGATCGGTTAATAGATATGATAAAAATATCTTCCATATTAAAGATAATTTTGACAAATATTGCGCAACTACTGCCCCGTATAATAGATGTCTAGTACTAACGACTGAGGATGATGTTATAGCAATTAACGAGGATGCGCCATTTGATAGAAGTTGAAAAAAAACTATCTGACTAGCCCCACTAAAAATTATTATAGATGTAGCGTAAGTTATGTACGGCCCAAAACCTAATTCTATACCAATTGCTCCAAAAATTATGCCAAAAGGAACCACAGGTAACAGTAAGGGAGAAACATCATAAAAACCCTTTAATAGATTCTCCTTTTTTTTTGACATAATTTATTTTTGTGGATTGAGAGCTTTAACTAAATAAGATTTATCTAATTTACAGTCTTTATATCCTCGCTTTATAACATTTAGATACCTTTCTGTTGGATATCTAAATTCTGACTTTATTGGCATAATGTAAGTCATCACTTTTTTATTGTAATATTTAAAATACATTTTTTTATATAGAATGGGGAAATCCTCATATAGATCTAATTTTTTTTCGTCACTTTTAGATATTTCATACAAAGCACCAGGTACTAAATAATTATTTTTTTTCTCTATATCAGCAGCTCTGTATTTGCTTCTAAAATTTAATCTAAAACCTTTGAGCTCATATTTTTTAAGAAAAATACTATCTTTGCATCTTCTTTTCATTTGAAAGTGGTTAAGGTTACTTCCGTATGCAAAGTAAAGCATCAATCTTTCTCGACAATTTCAATTTTTTTTTCTCTAACAAAGTTTATTATTTGATCATTACATTGATTAATTTTATTTTGATCTGTACATCTTAGTACAATTGAAACACCAAGTTTTCCTGCCTTAAAAAAAGGATAACTTCCAATATCAACATCTTTATTGTTATCTTGTACTTTACTTAATGACTTTGCGATTTCACTTTCGACTGTTCTTAAATTAATAGTAGAACTTAATATTGGATCTCCTCCAATTAAAACATTTTCTAATCCTCCCAACATGGATTGCATTATCGAGGGAACTCCTGGTAAACAAAATACATTCTCCATATAAAATCCAGGTGCACCACTTGATGGATTTAAAATTAATTTTGATGTTATTGGCATCTTAGCCATTTTCTGTCGTCCTTCTGTGAATTCGCCTGGTTTATAATAGCTCTCTAATATTTTAAAAGCTTCTGGGTGAAAATTATATTCAACATTAAAAAGCTTCGATATAGATTCTGATGTTATGTCATCATGTGTAGGACCTATACCTCCGGTTGTGAATACATAGGTATATTTTTTTCTTAATTCGTTTACGGTATTGATAATTGTTTCCTGATCATCAGGAATAACTCTTACCTCATTTACCTTAATGCCTAATGAATTTAACCATATTGCAAGGGTGCTAGTATTAACATCTTTAGTACGTCCAGATAAGACCTCATTTCCAATAATTAAAATCCCAGCATTTATTTCTTTTTTATTAGTCATTTACAAATATAAATAAAATTAATGAATTTTACCAATACACTTATTAAAGGCAAATTAGTAAAAAGATATAAAAGATTTTTTGCTGATATAGAAGTAAATAATAAAATTGTAACAGCTCATTGTCCAAATACAGGTTCTATGAAAGGTCTTTTAGATGAAGGAAATGAGGTATGGATTTCACCACAAAATGATCCTTCAAGAAAACTTAAATATACACTTGAATTAATAAAAGTTAAAAAAAAATTAGTTGGTGTAAATACGCACAGAGCAAACAGAATTGTCCAACATGGTTTAGAAAATAAATTAATATCTGAATTTAAAAATACTAAAAGCATTAGGCCAGAATTTAAATATTCATCAGACACAAGATTTGATTTTTTGTGCGATAAAAGTTTATTAGAGGTCAAAAATGTTACATTGATAACTGATGATGTGGTTGCTGAATTTCCTGATGCGATTACTGAAAGAGGTTTAAAACATTTAAAAATGTTAATTAATTCAATCAAAAAAGGTTATAAACCATATGTCTTATTTTTAACTCAAATTCAGGGTATAAATAATTTTAGAATAGCAAAAGAAATTGATCCTAAGTATTTTGAGGGTTATATCGAAGCGAAAAAAGCTGGTGTAAAATTTTTAGCATATAGGTGCACTTTAAATTCTAAACAAATTAAAATTGAGAAAAAAATTAAAATAATTGATGACAAATAATTATTCAGAAAAGTTTGAGAAAATGAGGATTGCAGGAAATCTTGCAGCAAAAACTTTAGACATGCTAACAAATGAAATAAAGGAAGGTGTATCAACTGATAAAATTGATACTTTAGGTTATGAATTCATTAAGGATAACGGTGGTTATTCTGCTCCACAATTTTATAGAGGTTTTAAAAAATCATTATGTACATCATTAAATCATGTCGTTTGTCATGGAATTCCTTCAGATAGAATTTTAAAAGAAGGCGATGCAATCAATGTTGATGTTACTGCAATAGTAAATGAATACTATGGTGACACCAGTAGAATGTTTGTAATTGGAGATGTATCTATAAAAGCAACTAATTTAATCAATACAACATACGAATCTATGATGCGAGGAATTGAAATATTAAAACCTGGTAAGAGATTGGGCGATATTGGTTATGAAATACAATCTTATGTTGAAGAAAAAGGATATTCAGTTGTTAGAGATTTTTGTGGTCACGGAATAAGTAATATTTTTCATGAACCTCCTAACATTCTGCATTATGGAAAAAAAAATACAGGGGTTGAACTCAGACCTGGAATGACATTTACAATTGAACCGATGATTAATGATGGGAAATATGATGTTAAAGTTTTAAATGATGGTTGGACAGCTGTAACAAAAGATAAGTCACTATCAGCACAGTTTGAACATACTATAGGAATTACAGAGGATTCTTATGAAATTTTTACAGAATCTGTTAAAGGTTATAAAGGACCCCCATATAAAATTTAATGATATCTAGATATTCAAGAAAAGAATTAGTCAATATTTGGTCAGAGGAGAATAAATACAAAATTTGGCTTAATGTTGAAATTGCAGCTGCTGAAGCAATGGAAAAATACAAAATAATTCCAAGAGGAGTAGCCTCAATTGTTAAGAAAAAAGGCAAAATTAAAGTAAAAAGAATTCATGATATTGAATCAAAAGTAAAACATGACGTTATTGCTTTTTTAACATCAATTACTGAGCAAGCTGGAATTAAAGCTAGATACCTTCATCAAGGAATGACCTCATCCGATGTTTTGGATACAAGTTTTAATATACAATTAGTTCAATCAGGAAATATCTTATTAAAAGATATAGATAAAATTTTATCTGTTTTAAAAAAACAGGCTAAGAAATATAAAATGACTCCTTGTATTGGAAGAAGTCACGGTATTCATGCGGAACCAATAACCTTTGGTCTTAAACTGGTATCTTTTTATGAGGAGTTTAAACGTAATAAAAAAAGACTTAAAGATGCAATTGAGGAAGTTTCAACTTGCGCTATTTCAGGTGCCGTTGGAACATTTGCAAATATAGATCCAAAAATAGAAGTTTATGTATCAAAAAGATTAAAACTCAAACCAGAGCCTGTATCAACACAAATTATTCCAAGAGATCGACATGCACATTATTTTGCAATTTTAGGTATCATTGCAGGTTCAGTTGAAAGAGTTGCAACAGAAATACGCCACCTTCAAAGATCAGAGGTTTATGAATTACAGGAATTTTTTTCTAAAGATCAAAAAGGATCTTCCGCAATGCCTCATAAAAAAAATCCAATATTAAGTGAAAATTTAACTGGTCTTGCAAGAATGGTTAGAAGTTATGTAGTGCCTGCTTTAGAAAATATAGCTCTGTGGCATGAAAGAGATATTTCGCACTCAAGCGTAGAAAGAAATATTGGACCTGATGCAAACATAACACTTGATTTTGCACTTGTCAGATTGGCAGGTATTTTGGATAAAATGATAGTTTATCCAAAAAAAATGTTAGAAAATTTAAACTTTACTAAGGGATTGGTATTTTCTCAAGAATTAATGTTAGAATTGACTAAATCGGGAATGCAAAGAGAGAAAGCATATAGATTAGTTCAAGATCACGCTAAATCTAGTTTTTCAAAAAATATAAATTTAATAGACCTTGTAAAAAATGACAAAAAAATTACTGAGAGAATTTCTGATAATAAAATTAAAAAAATATTTACGTATTCTAAACACTTTAAAAATATTAATTATATATTTAAGAGAGTGTTAAAATAATGAAAAAAGGAAAAAAAATATACGAAGGTAAAGCAAAAATAGTTTTTGCAACAAGTGATAAAAATTTAGTTATACAACATTTTAAAGATGATGCCACAGCCTTTAACAACCAGAAAAAAGATGTCATTGATGGTAAAGGAATTTTAAATAATAGAATTTCAGAGCATATTCTAACAAATTTAAATCAGGTTGGTATTAAAAATCATTTAATAAAACGTCTTAATATGAGAGAACAACTAGTTCAACATGTTGAGATTATACCTATTGAATTTATAGTAAGAAATATTGCAACAGGTTCTTTAACTAAAAGATTAGGCATAGAAGATGGAACAGTTCTTGAATATCCACTAGTTGAATATTGTTTAAAAAACGATGAACTCGGTGATCCACTTATCAGCAAAGAACATATCTTAGCTTTTAAGTGGATGGATGATTTTGAAATAGATTTTGTGAACAATGAATTAGCTAGAATAAATGATTTTCTTCAAGGGATGTTTAGGGGTGTTGGAATCAAATTAGTTGATTTCAAAGTTGAATTCGGAAGATTAGAAAAAAATGGAAAAAAAGATATTATTTTAGCAGATGAAATTAGCCCTGACACCTGTAGATTGTGGGATGCAACCACTGATAAGAAATTAGATAAAGATAGATTTAGAAAAGACTTGGGAAATTTAGTTGAAGGTTATCAAGAAGTTGCTAGAAGATTAGATATACTCCATGAACAATCTAACATAAGACCATTAAAATATAGCAAACCAAAAGCAGTAAAGTTTAAAAAAAAATAATGATTATTAAAGTTATAGTTACTCTTAAAAATGGAGTACTTGATCCTCAAGGTAAAGCTATACAGCAAACTTTAAATGGTATGAATTTTAGTAGTGTTAATGATGTGAGGCAAGGAAAATTTTTTGAAATTAATGTAAATGAAAATGATGAAACTAAGGCAAAGTTACAAGTGGAAGATATGTGTAAAAAACTTTTAGCTAATCTTGTTATTGAGGACTATAAAATACTTTAATTATAAATGAAGTCCTCAGTCATAATTTTCCCAGGATCAAATTGTGATAGAGACATGGATGTGGCTCTTAAAAAGTTTGGTTTTAAAAATCAAATGATTTGGCATAATGATAATTCAATACCAAAAAGTGATTTAATTGTTTTACCTGGGGGTTTTTCTTATGGTGACTATTTAAGGTGTGGAAGTATAGCTTCAAAATCAAAAATAATTAAATCTGTTATAGATTTTGCAAACTCAGGTGGTTTAGTTTTAGGTGTGTGCAATGGTTTTCAAATTTTAACCGAGACAGGTTTATTACCTGGAATTCTTCAACAAAATAAATATCTGAATTTTATTTGTAAAAATGTATTTGTAAAAGTTAGAGATAAACAAAATAAATACTTTAAAGATATTAAAAAGGATATACTCAAACTTCATATAGCTCATAATGAAGGTAATTATTTTTGCTCCAATGATGAAATGAAATCATTGGAAGATAATAATCAAATTGCTGTTACATATTGCAATGAAAATGGGGATGAAAGTGATGAAAATAACCCTAACGGGGCAATCAAAAATATAGCTGGAATATTTAATAATAAAAAGAATGTTTTAGGTATGATGCCTCACCCTGAAAGAATGATTGATAAATATCTATCTGGTGAAGATGGATCATTATTTTTTGAAAATTTATTGCGAAATTTAAATTAATGGAAGTCACTGAAAAAATTGCAGTTGAGCATGGATTAAAAAAAGATGAGTATAAAAAAATCTGTGATTTACTAAAAAGAGTTCCAAATATTACTGAGCTTGCAATATTTTCTGCAATGTGGAATGAGCATTGCTCATATAAATCATCAAGAAAACATCTAAAAAAACTTCATACAAAAGGAAAACAAGTCATACAAGGACCTGGTGAGAACGCTGGTGTTATAGATATAGGAGATGATGATGCAATTGTGTTTAAAATAGAAAGTCATAACCACCCATCATTTATTGAACCATATCAAGGTGCTGCAACAGGAGTTGGTGGAATAATGAGGGATGTTTTTACGATGGGAGCAAGACCTATTGCTAATTTAAATTCAATACATTTTGGATCGCCACAACACAGAAAAACCAAAAACTTATTAAGAGGAGTAGTTAAAGGAATTGGTGGGTATGGAAATTGCATTGGTGTTCCAACAGTTGCTGGGCAAACATCTTTTGATGAGAGTTATAATGGTAATATTTTAGTAAATGCAATGACTTTAGGATTGGTAAATAAAAATAAAATTTTTTATTCAAAAGCTGCAGGTGTTGATAAACCTGTAATTTATGTGGGATCAAAAACCGGTAGAGATGGAATACACGGAGCCAGTATGGCTTCAGCTACATTTGATGATGAAATAGAGGAAAAAAAACCAACTGTTCAAGTAGGAGATCCGTTTACTGAAAAACTATTATTGGAGGCTTGCCTTGAACTAATGGCTGGTAACTCAATAATAGCAATCCAAGATATGGGTGCTGCAGGGTTAACATCATCGAGTGTCGAAATGGCATCAAAAGGTAAATTAGGAATTGAACTAAATTTAAACAAAGTTCCTTGCAGAGAAGAAAAGATGACACCTTATGAAATCATGCTTTCTGAAAGTCAAGAAAGGATGTTGATAGTTTTAGAAAGTGGAAAAGAGGAACATGCAAAAAAAATTTTTGATAAATGGAATTTAGATTTTGCTGTTATAGGAAAAACAACAAATACAAAGAAAATAGATTTATTGTTCGATAATAAAAATGTTGCATCAATACCAATTGATTTTCTTGCAGAAGATGCACCTGTCTATGATAGAAAATGGAAAAAAACAAAATTACCTCAAAAATTAAAATTTGATAAACAACAATTTAAATCTTTAAATTTATCAGATTGTTTAAATAAAATATTATCAAGTCCAAATGTTTCAGATAAAAAATGGATTTGGGACCAATATGATCATACAGTAATGGGTGATACTATTCAAAAACCAGGAGGAGATGCTGGTGTAGTAAGAATTCATGGTACAACAAAAGCAGTTGCTGCATCTGTAGATGCGTCTGCAACATACTGCTTTTCACATCCTTTAACAGGTGGAAAACAAATTGTATGTGAAAGTTGGAGAAATCTAATTTCTGTTGGTGCAAAACCAATAGCAATTACAAATTGTTTGAACTTTGGAAACCCAGAAAAAGAGAAAAATATGGGTGAGTTTGTTGAATGCGTAGAGGGTATAACTGAAGCTAGTAAGTATTTAGACTTTCCTGTCGTATCTGGAAATGTCTCCTTTTATAATGAAACAAAAGATAAGGGTATAAAACCAACACCAGCAATAGGTGGTGTAGGTTTAATAAAAGATTATCAAAAGATGATTACTATGGATTTTAAAAAATCTGGGAATATTGTTTATGTTATAGGTAAAACAGAAGGACACTTAGATCAAAGTATATTTGCAAGATATATATTACTGGAAAAAAAAGGTCCACCTCCAAGCATAAACTTATTTAATGAAAAAAATATTGGAGAAACAATATTACATCTTATTGATAAAAATTTAATTCAAACCTGTCATGACGTTTCAACTGGTGGAATTTTAACTGCAGTTTCTAAAATGTGTATCAAGGGACAGAAAGGACTTAAAATTAATCCCTTTAAAGAGTTAGTAAATAAACATGAATATTTCTTTGGTGAGGATCAGGGCAGATATATAATAGAAATTGAAAAAACTAATATCAAAAAGGTTAATGATTTGTTAAAGAAAAATTCAGTTCATTTTGATGATTTAGGTGTAATTGAGGATAAAAATTTAAGTTTCAATGGAGAGATGAATTTACCTATTGAAGAATTAACAAAGACACATAAATATTGGCTAAGGAATTATATGGAAAATTAACATGGCGATGGATTTAAAAGAAATAGAGAGTTTAATTAAAGAAGCAATGCCAGATGCTAGTATTGAAATACAAGATCTAGCAGGTGATGGAAATCATTATTCAGCTACAGTTACATCCTCAGAATTTTCAGGAAAAAGTAAAATAGAACAACACAAAATGGTTTATAACTCACTTAAAGGTAAAATGGGTAATGAGCTTCACGCATTAGCAATTAAAACTAAGGAGAATTAAAATGGACCAACAAACAAATGATATGATCAAAAATGAGATAGAAAGTAATGAAGTATGTTTATTTATGAAAGGTACCCCAGATGCACCCCAGTGTGGTTTTTCAATGGCGGTAACTAATATTTTAAAAATTTTAGAGGTAAATTTTAAAAGTGTTGATGTTTTAGCAAATCAAAATGTTAGAGAAGGAATTAAGGTTTACAGTGATTGGCCAACCATACCACAACTTTACGTTAAAAACGAATTTGTTGGTGGTTGTGATATAATTAAAGAAATGTATGAGAACGGCGAATTAACTAAGCTGTTTGAATCAAAAGGTATAAACTTTAAAGCTAAGAATTAATTATCTAGAGTAATATTCAATAACAAGATTTGGTTCCATAACTACTGGATATGGAACTTCTTCAAAAGCTGGTACTCTTACAAATTTAACTTTTTTGTTTTTTTCATCCAGTTGAAGATATTCTGGTACTTCTCTTTCTTTGTTAGCAAGAGCAATATCAATTAAAGCTAATGATTTTGATTTATCTCTTATTTCAATAGTGTCTTCTTCTTTTACTTGATAGCTTGCGATGTTTACTTTTTTTCCATTAACTCTAACGTGACCATGGTTTATTAATTGCCTAGATGAAAATATCGTATTTGAAAGTTTTGATCTGTAAATAACTGCATCCAATCTTCTCTCAAGTAAACCAATTAAATTTTCAGCTGTATCACCTTTTTTCATGATTGCTTTTTTATACATATTTCTGAACTGTCTTTCGTTCATATTGCCATAATAAGATTTCAATTTTTGTTTTGCCTGAAGTTGAATTCCATAATCGGATGGTTTTGCTGACTTTGTTTGTCCATGTTGTCCTGGAGGGTAAGCTCTTGTATTAAATGGGCTCTTTGGTCTTCCCCAAAGGTTTACTTTTAACCTTCTATCGACTTTATGTTTGGAGTTTAATCTTTTTGTCATTGAATAAAGGGCTTTATAAGCAGATGTTAGGTTTTGTCAATCTACCTTTTTTTAGTCAAACCAGCAAATACACTCGATAAAATGCGAGTTTCTTTTTCTGATAGGTTCATTTTATAAAAAATACTTCTTAAATTTTCTAACATAATTGGTTTTTTTTCTGGAGGATTAAAAAAATTTCTTTGTTCTAAATTATTTATACATAAAGAAAGCATACTCTGAATATCTTTTTTTGATGCAGTTTTAATTTTTTTTGATTTTTCAAACTTGTATTTTTTATTAGAGATTAGACTATTTATAATTTGTGCAACTATTATTAAGCTATGTGATAAATTTAAAGATCTAAAATTTTTATTACTTGGAATTTGCAAAGTATAATCCGCATAACTTACCTCTTCATTTGATAAACCTGAAGCTTCAGAACCAAATAAAAAACCAACTTTTTTTGAGTAATCGATTTTATTTAAATCTGAAATAGATATATGTTTGATATTTTTATTCCTAAATCTTGCTGATGTAGCAACTAAAATATCAATTTTTTTAAGCGAATTTTCTAAATGATCAAATACTTTAGCGCCTTTTATTATATCTTTCGCACCAACAGAGGTTGCAATAATTTTATCATTTGGAAAAATTGGTTTTGGATCAACTAATAATAATTTTTGAAAATTAAAGTTTTTAAGAGCTCTAGCACATGCACCTATATTTTCAGATAATTGTGGTTTATGTAGAATAAAAGAAATATTTTTGAATGACATTAAGTGCTAGCTGGAGCATTATCTTTAAATAATTTGTAATCTAAGCTATCGACTAAAGCTTTGAAAGAAGCATCAATAATGTTTGGAGAAACTCCAATTGTAAACCAATTTCCATGTTTTGAGTCTGCACTTTCTATTGAAACTCTAGTAACTGCACCAGTACCAGTATTTAAAATTCTAACTTTATAATCAACTAATTTTAAATCCTTTAGATATTCTGAATATTTTTCTAGTTTATTTACATTTTTTCTAATGGCGTTATCCAGTGCATTAACAGGACCGTTTCCTTCACCTTCACAAAGTATTTCATGTCCATCAACTTCAAGTTTAGCTTTTGCAAATGAAATTACTTCTCCAGTTGAGTCTTTTTTGACTGACACATCGTATTCATTAATTGAAATATATCTTGGAATATCTCCCATCAATCTACGTGCTAGTAATTCAAATGATGCATCAGCACCGTCATAACTATATCCAATAAACTCTCTATCTTTTACCTCGTGTAAAAGTTTTTTAATTTTTGGATCATCCTTTTTAATATCAATACCAATTGCGTTTAATCTAGACATAATATTAGATTGTCCAGATTGATCAGAAACAACAATGTTTCTTACATTCCCTACATTTTCAGGGTTAATATGTTCATAAGTTTTTGGATCTTTTTGAACAGCAGATACATGCATTCCACCTTTGTGTGAAAATGCAGATGCACCTACATAAGGTAAATGTTTGTTTGGTTTTCTATTCAATATTTCATCTAATAATCTTGAACACTGAGTTAAATTTTTAATATTTTCTGGTTTAATACTTATTTCGTAGTTATTTGAAAAATCCTTCTTAAAGAAAAAAGTTGGGATTAAAGACATAAGGTTTGCATTCCCACATCTCTCCCCTAACCCATTTATTGTGCCTTGTACTTGTCTTACACCTGCTTGAACAGCTACTAAACTATTTGCAACTGCATTTTCAGTATCATTATGTGCATGAATACCTAAATTTTTTCCTGGTATATGTTTTGTAACATCTTCAACAATTTTAGATATTTCATGAGGTAAAGTTCCACCGTTTGTATCGCAAAGAACAATCCATCTTGCACCATTATCATATGCAGACTTTAAGCATGATAAAGCATATTCAGAATTTGATTTATAACCGTCGAAAAAGTGCTCTGCATCAAACATAAATTCTTTACCAGAGCTCACAATATGCTTTGCGCTTTCACTAATGTTTTCTAAATTCTGCTCATTTGAAATACCTAAAGCGACATCAACATGAAAATCCCATGCCTTGCCAAACAAACAAACTGATGAACTTTTAGAATTTATTAATGACGATAACATTGGGTCGTTATTTGCACTATGCTCTGATTTTTTAGTCATGCCAAATGCAGTAAGATTTGCATTTTTAAAATTTTGGTCTTTATTAAAAAATTCTGTATCAGTTGGGTTGGCTCCTGGCCATCCCCCTTCAATATAATCCACTCCTAAATGATCTAAAGATTTTGCAATCTTTTCCTTCTCATTTAATGAAAAGTCTACTCCTTGGGTTTGGGCTCCATCTCTTAATGTAGTATCAAATATATAGATTTTTTCCTTACTCATTTTAATTTCCACGAGGTTGTATCATCTTTATCTTCAATTAAAATACCCTTATCTAAAAGATCCTGTCTAATTTTATCAGCCAATTCATAATTTTTGTCAGATCTTGCTTTATTTCTTTCCTCAATTTTAGATCTAATTTCATCCTCAGATATATTTATCGAATTTTTTTTGTAACTCATCCATTCCTCTTTAGTATCTGTTAAAAGACCAATAAAATTACAAGCTTGTACAAAAATGTTTTTGTCCTCGTCTGTTCCAGAAGACGCTTTAGAGTATAAAGAGTGTAAATTTGCAATATAACCCGGTGTGTTTAAGTCGTCATATAAAGGAGATAAGATATCGTCAGGGACTATAATTTTTTCCTTAACTACAATATATGCAGAGTACCATTTTGTTAAAATCTTTTCACACTCTGATATTAACTTGTCATTCCAATCAAGCCCTTGTCTGTAATGACTAGTAATTAATGCTAATCTTAAAACTTGACCATTGTATTTTGTTTTAAAGTCTTTTATTTTCAAAATATTACCCTGAGATTTAGCCATTTTTTCATTTGATAAAGTAATAAATCCATTATGAACCCAATAATTTGCGAACGATTTAGTTCCATTTGCACATCTAGATTGTGCTATTTCATTTTCATGGTGTGGAAATATTAAATCTCTGCCACCCCCATGAATATCAAATTCATCACCTAAGTATCTTTTTGACATTGCTGAACACTCTAAATGCCAGCCAGGTCTACCTTTTCCCCAAGGGGATTCCCATGATGGTTCATCAGCTGTAGATGGTTTCCATAATACAAAATCTTCAGGATTTTTCTTGAATTCAGACACCTCAACTCTTGAACCTGCAATTAATTCATCTAATTTTTTGTTTGAAAGTTTTCCATAATCCTCAAATTTATTTACTTCAAAGTATACATGATTGTTATTTGAATAAGCATAACCTTGATTTTCTAAATCAGATATCATATCGACCATTTGATTTATATTATCAGTTGCTTTAGGTTCTTTAGTTGGCTCTTCACACTTTAAATATTTGCAGTCATCGTGAAAATTTTCTGTAATTTTTAAAGTTAAATCTTTAATAGAAATTTTTTGATCATTTGATGCTTTAATAATTTTATCATCTATATCTGTGATGTTTCTAATGTAGTTAACTGAACTAGATCCATATTTTTTTTTTAAAATTTTAAATAGAATATCAAAAACAACTAAAGGTCTTGCATTACCTATATGTGGATCATCATAAACTGTTGGTCCACAAACATACATACCTACCGATTTTTCATTTTTGGGTATAAATTTATTCTTCTTATTATCGAGACTATTAGTTAAAAATATATCTTTACCCATACAACTAGGAATATACTTAAATTTTAGATTTGTGAATCTATTTGATTAATTTGGAATTTTGCATACCGGAATTGGTTCCATTTTATGCAAATTTGATCTTCTAATTGAATTATATTTCTCTCTATTTTTAGAGTTTTCATTTTCCATTGCTTCTTCAAGCTCTTTGTAACTTAATCCAAGCTGACCCTCATCTGTACGTCCATCATCCCACAAACCATCTGTTGGAGGGGCATCGATAATTTCTTTTAATATCCCAAGTTCTTTTCCAAGTTCCCATACTTCTGTTTTGTTACAATCTGCTATTGGAGAAATATCAACTCCACCATCACCATATTTTGTATAAAAACCTACACCAAAATCCTCGACTTTATTTCCTGTTCCAACAACTATTCCACCATTCGCAGCAGCAACTTGATATAGTGTTGTCATTCTCAATCTTGCCCTAGAATTTGCCATTCCATGTTCACTGCCAAAATTATTTAAAGTTCCCTCAAATGTTTTAAACAAACTATCGAGCTCTAATGTATGACCTTCTACATTGCTAAAATTTTTTTTTAGCCACTCTTGATGAGCTAAACTTAAATCGTGTTGTGCTGATTTCTGTTTTATTGGCATTGATAAAACTATTGTTTTTAAACCTGTCATTGCACTTAATGTGCTTGATACTGAGGAGTCTATTCCACCGGAAATACCAATTACCAGAGATTTGGCTTTTTTTGGCATAGAATTTACATAATTTAAAATCCAATTCTTGATGTGACTTACTTTGTCTTTAGGTGTCATGATATAAATATAGAAATTAAATTTTATTTTTAAACGGTTAAGATGCCGCTTTAATTGCAGATTTGGAATACAAACTATTCTTTTTTATCTCATCTGAAATTAAAAAAGCTAATTCAATAGCTTGATCCGAGTTCAATCTTGGATCACAATGGGTATGATACCTACTTGATAAGTCAGCATCAGATATTTTTTTTGCTCCTCCTGTACACTCTGTCACATCTTGGCCAGTCATTTCAACATGCAACCCACCAGCGTATGAGCCCTCTGCTTGATGAACTGCAAAAACATTTTTAACTTCCTTAACTACGTCATTAAACGGTCTTGTTTTAAATCCAGTTGACGCTTTAATTGTATTTCCATGACAAGGATCACACGACCAAAGTACATTTAATCCCTCTTTCTTAATTCCTCTTATTAATTTTGGTAAAAATTTCTCTACATTTTGATGACCAAATCTAGAAATTAAAGTTATTTTTCCTTTTTCGTTTTTTGGATTAATTGCTTCACAAATTCTAGCGATTTCATCTGGTTTTGATGTTGGTCCACATTTAATACCAATTGGGTTTTCAATCCCTCTACAAAACTCAACGTGTCCACCATCTAATTGTCTTGTTCTATCCCCAATCCATACAAAGTGAGCAGAGGTATCATGATACTCACCAGTTGTAGAGTCTACTCTTGTCATGCTTTCTTCAAATGGTAAATGTAAAGCCTCATGAGAAGTCCAGAAGTTTACAGTATATAATCTATTATTAAAATCAGATGTAATTCCACATGCTTCCATAAAAGCTAATGCATCAGCAATTTTATCTTCTAGTTCTTTAAATTTTTTAGATTGTGGGCTCTTCTTAATATAATCTAAATTCCATAGGTGAACTTTGTTTAAATCTGCAAATCCACCTTTTGAAAAAGCACGCAAAAGATTTAATGTTGATGCTGATTGAGAATATGCTTTAAATAATCTCTTTGGATCAGGTCTTCTAGCTTTCTCATTAAAATCAATAGCATTGATGTTGTCACCTAAATAGCTCGGTAATTCTTTATCACCCTGTTTTTCAATAGGAGCACTTCTGGGTTTTGAAAACTGCCCAGCAATTCTACCAAGTTTCACTACCGGTAATGATGCAGAATAAGTTAAAACTAAAGACATCTGAAGAATGACTTTAAACGTATCTCTAATATTATCTGGATGAAATTCCGCAAAACTCTCTGCACAATCTCCTCCTTGTAAAAGAAAAGCTTTACCATCAACAACTTCCGATAATTGATTTTTTAAATGTCGAGTTTCACCTGCAAAAACTAAAGGTGGAAAAGTTTTTAACTTGTTTAGAACAACGTCTAATTCCTTTTCATCATCATATATAGGTTGATGTTTTACAGGATATTTTCTCCAGCTATTTATTTTCCAATTTTTCATTTCAACTTGAAATTGTTTTAACAGACTTTACTAATTATTCAACAGTGACTGATTTAGCAAGATTTCTAGGTTTATCAATATCAAAACCTTTATCTAAAGCAGAGTAATAGGCTAATTTTTGTAAAGGGATTGTAGTTAAAAAAGGAAGTAGTTCGTTAGATATATTTTCAACTTCAATTTGCTCCCAAATATTTTCAGAAAAAATTTCATCAGTGCTCTTATTGGTTATAAGTAATACCTTGGCACCTCTTGATATAACTTCTTGCATGTTTGAAATAGTTTTTTTGTAATGTTCATCTCTTGGTGCAATTACGACGACTGGCATACCTTCCTCTATAAGTGCTAGCGGGCCATGTTTCATTTCACCAGCTGGATACCCTTCGGCGTGTACGTAAGCAAGTTCTTTTAGTTTTAGAGCGCCTTCAAGAGCAATTGGATAAGAATAGCCTCTACCTAAAAACATTGATCCTTTTGAATTAGCAAAATCTTTTCCCAAATTGTGGATTTTGTTATCTGTATTTAATGTTTCTTTTGCGCATTTAGAAAGCAGTAACAGATCTTTTATTTTATTTTGATAAGTTTTGTTTGAAATTGTTTTTTGTTCGTAAGAAATCTTTGTACAAAGCAAGTATAGCACAAGCATTTGACCTAAAAAGGCTTTAGTGGAGGCAACACCAATTTCTGGTCCACAATGAATTGGCAAGACTAAATCTGCATCTCTTGCAATTGAACTTTCAACAACATTTACAATCGCGCAGGTTTTAACCTCGTTTTTCTTGCACAAATCAAGTGCTGCAAATGTATCTGCTGTCTCTCCGGATTGAGAGACAAATATATACAGAGCGTTTTGTTTAAACTTTATTTTTCTGTATCTAAATTCAGATGCGATATCCACAGAAACATCCATATTTGTATTCTGTTCAAACCAATATTTTGCAACTAAGCAAGAATGATAAGCGGTACCACATCCTATTAGTACAACTGAAGAGATATCAGTTATTTTCCACGGAAAATTATAAATATTTATTTCATTATTATGTTTATCTATATACTCATTTATACAATTTTTAATTGTTACAGGTTGTTCGTCTATTTCTTTTGCCATAAAATATTTGTATTGATCTTTTTCATAGTTTTGCTCATCTTTTGATAGGTTTAAAACTTCTTTATTTGTTTTAATTCCATCTGAATCAAAAAATTCAACCTGATCTTTTTTTAAAATACAAAACTCACCATCATTTAAATATGAAATTTTATTTGTCATTGATTTAAGAGCGTAAGAATCTGATCCTAAATAATGTTCATCAGGACCGTAGCCTACAGCTAAAGGGGACCCTCTTCTTGCACCAATAATTAAATCTGGTTGATCTTTAAAAATGATACCTAATGCAAAACTTCCATGTAATTTCTTAAGAACCTTAATAATTGTATCTTTGAGATTATTTTTTTTTAAATAATCAGTTACTAAGTGAACTATTACCTCAGTATCTGTTTGCGATTTAAATTTATAACCTTTTTTTTCTAATATTTTTTTAAGAATAGTGGAATTTTCAATAATACCATTATGTACGACTGAAACATTTTCAGAGGAATGAGGATGAGCATTAATTGTACTTGGTTTTCCATGAGTTGCCCATCTGACGTGACCAATGCCTATTGTGCCTGATAATTTTATTTGATTTACATTTTTTTCTAATTCATTTACCCTTCCTTCACACTTTACTTCATTAATATTATTTTCAGATATTGTTGCTATGCCTGCAGAATCATACCCTCTATATTCAAGTTTTTTCAATGATCCTATAATTCTAGAGGTGACCTCTTTAGAGCTTGTTATACCTACTATCCCACACATTTATTTTTTTCTTTTATAATTTTTAATTGTTATTTGATTTGATCTAGTTAAAGCAAGACTTTTTGGCAATACATCTTTTGTTATAACTGAACTTGCACCAACAATACTGCTTTTATTAATTGTGACTGGGGCAACTAATGAAGAATTAGAACCGATAAATACTCCATCTTTGATATTTGTTTTACTTTTCTTAACCCCATCATAATTACATGTAATCGTACCAGCTCCGATATTAACATTTTTACCAATAGTTGTGTCTCCTATATATGAAAGATGATTTACTTTGGAATTTTTACCTATATTGCTTTTTTTAATTTCAACAAAGTTTCCAATTTTTGAACCTTTTTGAATTCTTACTTCTGGTCTAATTCTTGCATATGGTCCAATTTCGACATTATTCTCAACAATAACACCTTCAAGATGGGAAAATGATTTTACTATAACATTGTTTCCAATTTTAACTTTTTTAGAAAATACAACATAAGGTTCAATTGTTACATTTTTACCAATAACAGTTTCTTTAGAAAAAAAAATTGTTTCAGGAGCTATCATTTTAATACCTTTGTTTAAAAACTTTTCTCTAAGTTTATTTTGATCAATTTGTAAATTTTTCTTAGGCATATAAACATTGTATATATTTGAGAATTGTTTTAATTAATTCACAATATATTTCTTAAAAAAACTTAATTTATGCAAAAACTTACAATTCTTTTTGATTTAGACGGAACTCTTGTTGACTCAGCTCCAGATTTAATGAACGCACACAATCATGTGATGAGAAAATTTGGATTTGAAACAAAAACTGCTGAAGATATTAGAAATCTTGCTGGCAAGGGAGCATCGGTAATGATTGGTAGGTCTATTTGGGGACAAGCAAAAAAAGAATTTAGTAAGGTTATTGATGAAAAAATAAAAAAACAAATGGTCAAAGAGTTTATTGATTATTATGGAAAAAATATTGCTATAGAAAGTAAATTAATAAAAGGTGCAAAAGAGTTTTTAGACTGGTCGAAAAAGAATAATATTCAAATGGGTATATGCACTAACAAACAAGAACATTTGGCTATTAATTTATTAAAGGAGATTAAAATATACGATTACTTTGAGTATGTTGCTGGAAGTAACACATTTGATTACTGTAAACCTGATCCAAGACACCTTACAAATGTAATAGAAATTATGCAGGGTGATATAAAAAAAAGTATTATGATTGGAGATAGTGAAACTGATGCTGAGTCTGCAAAAGCTGCTAAAATACCATTTATACTTCTAGAGGATGGCTACACTGATAAGAAAGTTTCTGATATTCATCATGATTATTTAATCAAGAATTTTGACGGAATCGAGGAAATCATTAAGAAATATCTTATAGATTAATATTGATTAAAAAATGTGTTAAGGGTATTTAGTTTTCCCTATATGATCAGACACTTAGTAAAAGTTTACCCGTCAAAAATTAAACTAAATAAAAAAAATCAACTTGCATGGAAAATTGCAGAAATAGCAAGTGATAATGCAAAATTAGATAATCATGCAATTGATATGGTCATTAATAGAATTATTGATAATGCATCAGTTGCAATAGCGTCTTTAAATAGGCCGCCTGTAATTTCTGCTCGAGAGATGGCGTTAGCACATAAAAGAAAAAATGGTGCAACTCTTTTTGGAGTGAACTCAAAAGTAAAATTTGATTGTGAATGGGCTGCATGGGCTAACGGAACAGCAGTCAGAGAATTAGATTTTCATGACACTTTCTTAGCTGCTGATTACAGTCATCCTGGTGACAATATCCCACCTTTGATTGCTGTAGCACAACAATTAAAAAAAAATGGTAGGGATTTATTAAAAGGAATAATTACTGCCTATGAAGTGCAAGTTAATTTAGTTAAAGCAATTTGCTTACACAAGCATAAAGTAGATCATATAGCTCATCTTGGACCAAGTGTGGCTGCAGGAATTGGTTCAATGCTTAATTTGAAGACTGAAACAATTTATCAAGCTGTACAGCAAGCACTTCATGTAACAATTTCAACAAGACAATCAAGGAAAGGAGAAATTTCAAGTTGGAAAGCTTATGCACCAGCACATGCAGGTAAACTTGGTATAGAAGCAGTAGATAGAACAATGAGAGGTGAAGGTGCTCCAAGTCCAATTTTCGAAGGAGAAGATAGTGTTATTGCTAGAATATTAGATGGCAAAAATGCAAAATATTTTGTGCCTCTTCCAAAAAAAAATGAGATAAAAAAAGCTATACTTGAAACATATACCAAAGAGTATTCAGCAGAATATCAAGCTCAAGCTTTGATAGATATTGCAAAAAAATTTAATAATAGGATTACAGATTTAAGAAATATAAATAAGATTGATATATATACAAGTCACCATACACATTATGTTATTGGAACAGGCGCAAACGACCCACAAAAAATGGATCCAAATGCAAGTAGAGAAACTTTAGATCACTCGATTATGTATATTTTTGCTGTCGCATTAGAAGATGGTAATTGGCATCACGTAAAGTCTTATGCGAAAGCAAGAGCTAAGAAAAAAAGCACAATAAAAATCTGGAAATCAATTAAAACTCACGAAGATAAAAAATGGACAAGAAAATATCACGATCCAGATCCCAAAAAAAAATCATTCGGAGCTAAAGTAATAATCACCATGAAAAATGGTAAAAAATATACAGAGGAATTAGATAGAGCTGATGCTCATCCATACGGTGCTAGACCATTTAAAAGAGAAAATTACATAAATAAGTTTCATATTTTAACAGACAAAGTAATTTCAAAGAAAGAGTCTGAAAGGTTTTTAAAAGATGTTCAAAACTGTAAAAATTTGAAAAATGGTCAACTCGATAAACTGAATATTGAGATAAGTAAAAAATTTCTTAAAAGGAATAATAAAGCAGGAATTTTTTAATGCATTTTATTGAAAAAAAAGCTGAGCAAAAAAGAATTGATTTTGACAATAAACTTAAATCAAAAAAAATATTAAGAATACCAGGAGCTTACAATCCTCTTACTGCAAAATTAATTGAAGAGATAGGATATGATGGAGTTTATGTCTCTGGAGGAGTAATGTCGAATGATTTAGGATATCCTGATATTGGTCTTACCACCTTAAATGATGTAAGCAAACGTTCAGAGCAAATAGCAAGAGTAACTAATTTACCCACAGTTGTTGATATAGATACTGGTTTTAATTCTTGTAAGGAAACAATTGAAACGTTCGAGAGCTCTGGAATTACAAGTGTTCATATAGAAGATCAGATTGAGAGAAAAAGATGTGGACATCTTGACAATAAAGAACTTATCTCAAGTGAGCAAATGATAAAAAAAATAAAAGAATGTGTTTCCTCAAAGAAAGATAAAAACTTTAAAATTATTGCAAGATCCGATGCAAAAAATGTTGAAGGATTAGATAAAATGATTGATAGATGTAAATCTTATATTGATGCTGGTGCCGAAATTATTTTCCCTGAGGCGCTTAGAGATGAAAGTGAATTTGAAAAAGTACGAAAATCTTTGGATTGTTATTTACTAGCAAATATGACTGAATTTGGTAAATCAAAACTACTTAGCTTCAAAGAATTAGAAAATATAGGATACAATATTGTGATCTATCCTGTTACTACTCAAAGATTGGCTATGAAAAATGTGGAGGATGGTTTACGTGCTATTTTTAACGATGGACACCAAAATAATATAATTGATAGAATGCAAACTAGAAAAAGATTATATGAGCTAGTTGAGTATGAAAAATATAACTCACTTGATGAAAAAATATATAATTTTAGTACAGAGGGACACGAATAATGAGTGATGAGATAAAAAAAGGTTTGCTAGGTATTGTAGTTGATGAAACTGAGGTATCAAAAGTAATGCCTGAAATAAATTCACTTACATACAGGGGTTATGCCGCTCAAGACTTATGTGCTAAATGCAAATTTGAGGAAGTTGCATATTTAATATTAAATGGTGAGTTGCCTAGCAAAAAACAGCTAACAGCTTTTGAAAAGATGGAGAGAAAAAACAGGAAATTGTCTAAAACTTTATTAGATGATTTAAAAAAGATACCAAAAAAAGCTCACCCTATGGATGTTGCTAGAACTGCTGTTAGCATAATGGGATTGGAAGATAAAGAAACTAGAGATAACTCATCAAAAGCAAATATGAGAAAAGCAATGAGAATTTTCTCAAAAACTCCAGTAGCTTTAGCTGCATTTTATAGGGCTAGAAAAGGTAAAAAAATTATTCCTCCTAAAAAAAACTTATCTTTTTCGGAAAATTTTTTTCACATGTGTTTTGGCAAGGTACCAAATAAAGATATTGTAAAAGCATTTGATGTATCTTTAATTTTATACGCTGAACATAGTTTTAATGTTTCAACTTTTACTGCAAGAACAATTACAAGCAGTTTATCAGATATTCATGGAGCAATAACAGGTGCAATAGCTAGCTTAAAGGGGCCTTTACATGGTGGCGCCAATGAAGAGGTAATGCACATGATGAATAAAATCAAAAAACCTGAAAAAGCACATAAATGGATAAATAAAGCATTAGATAATAAAGATGTAATCATGGGTTTTGGTCATAGAGTTTATAAAAGCGGCGATTCAAGAGTTCCAACCATGAGAGAATACTTTGGTAAAGTTGCAAAGATCAAGAAAGACAAAAAGTTTGAAAGAATTTATGACATTGTGGAAAAAGTAATGATAGAAAGGAAGAACATACATCCTAATGTTGATTACCCTACTGGACCCACATATCATTTAATGGGATTTGACACTGACTTTTTTACCCCTATTTTTGTAATCTCAAGAATTACTGGTTGGTCTGCACATATTATGGAGCAACATGCTGCAAATAAATTGATCAGACCACTTGCAAGCTACAAGGGTAGCAAGTATCGAAAAGTTGTTCAGTTAAACCAAAGATAAATTAAGCAAAAGCTTCGGTCCAAGATCCTTGGGTTGATGCTTTTGAGTATTCCGTAGCTCTTCCCTCAAAGAAGTTCATATGCTCTACTGCATTTAACATAGTATCAAGCCAGGTTAATGGATTTTTCTGAACATCATAAATAGGTTCGAGACCTAATTGAGCTAATCTTCTATTTCCAATGAAACGTATGTAGTCTTTTACCTCTTGAGCAGTTAATCCATTCATCGGTCCCATTTCAAAAGCAAGATCAATAAATGCATCTTCGTGATGTACAATAGTCCTGCAAGCTTCATATAATTCTTTCTTTAGTTGTGGTGTCCAAATGTGGGGATTTTCATTAATGAACTCCTTAAATAATCTTATCATTGAATTACAGTGCAAAGTTTCATCCCTTACAGACCAAGTTACAATTTGACCCATACCTTTCATTTTATTAAATCTTGGGAAATTTAACAAAATAGCAAAACTTGCAAATAACTGAAGCCCTTCAGTGAACGCACTGAAAACTGCAACTGTTTTTGCAATATCTTCTTTTGATTCTACGTTAAAATTTTGCATGTAATCATATTTATCTTTCATCTCTTTATATTTCATGAAAGCTGAATACTCAGACTCTGGCATACCAATTGTATCAAGTAAATGAGAGTAGGCTGCAATATGAACTGTTTCCATAGAGGCAAAAGCGGTCATCATCATTAAAACCTCTGTTGGTTTAAATACAGTTGTGTAATGTCTTAGGTAACAATTATTCACCTCTACATCAGCTTGAGTAAAAAATCTGAATATCTGAGTTAAAAGATTCTTCTCTGATTGAGTAAGATTTTTTTGCCAATCTCTTACATCGTCACCTAGTGGCACTTCTTCTGGTAACCAATGAATTCTTTGCTGTGTAAGCCAAGCATCATAGCACCATGGATATCTAAATGGTTTATAAACAGGATTTTCAACTAACAAACCCATATCTTTTGGTTTTATTATTGGTGATTTTAAATTTTTCATACTTTCTACTGACATGATAGACACTCCTCGTATTCTGGTTGATCTGATTGTTGTTTTTTTGATTTGTATACATTTGCTTTAACATCTGTTGAGCTGGCATCGTTAACATTCTCAGCTCTTTGAATTGATTTTGATCTACAATAATAAAGGCTTTTCAAACCTTTTTTCCATGCTTGGAAGTGAATTTGATGAAGATCCTTTTTATGGATATCTGCAGGAATAAAAATGTTAATTGACTGAGCTTGAGATATATGAGGTGTTCTATCTGCTCCCAAATCAACAATCCATCTTTGATCTAGCTCAAAAGCTGTTTTGAAAACATCTTTTTCATTTTGAGAAAGAAAGTCTAAGTGAGAAACTGAACCTTGATTGGTGGTAATACTCGACCAAGTTTCTTCATCATTTTTACCATATTTTTCCAAGACCTCAGTTAGATATTTATTTCTAACATTAAAAGATCCAGAAAGTGTTTTATGAGTGTAGCTATTCGCTGCAATTGGCTCTACTCCTGGAGATGTTCCTCCACAAATAATAGAAATTGATGCTGTTGGAGCAATTGCTGTTTTGTTTGAAAATCTCTCATTAATTCCATAATCAGCAGCATCAGGACATGGGCCTCTTTCATCGGCTAAATCTTTTGATGCTTGGTCAACTTGCTTTTGTATATTTGAAAATATTTTTTTATTCCAAACTTTACTCATTACAGACTCGAATGGTATTTTCTTTTGTTGAAAATAAGAGTGTAAACCCATTACACCTAAACCTACACTTCTTTCTTTTAAAGCAGAGTAAGTTGCATCACTAAATGACTCTGGTGCCTTTTCTATAAAGTCTGTTAATACATTATCTAACATTCTCATTAAATCTGGGATAAAGTTATTATCATCTTTCCATTCATCATATTTTTCTAAATTTAAAGATGATAAACAACATACTGCGGTTCTATCTCTCCCCTCTTTATCAATACCTGTTGGTAAAGTTATCTCGCTACATAAATTAGATGTTTTTACTGTCAATCCAGCTAGCTTATGGTGTTGAGGTATCATTCTATTAACAGTGTCAATGAAAACGATGTAAGGTTCACCAGTTTCAATTCTTGCAGTTAGCAATCTGATCCATAAATTTCTTGCAGAAACTGTTGCTTGAACTGACTGGTCTTTAGGACTTTTAAGCGCCCACTGTTCATCTAATTCAACTGCTCTCATAAATGCATCTGAAACCAAAACACCGTGATGAAGATTGAGCGATCTTCTATTTGGATCACCGCCTGTTGGTCTTCTCATTTCAATAAATTCCTCAATCTCTGGATGATCAATTGGTAAATAACAAGCAGCAGAACCTCTTCTTAAAGAGCCTTGGCTGATAGCCATAGTCAAAGAGTCCATGACTTTAATGAAAGGAATTATTCCAGATGTCTTGCCAACCCTTCCAATTTTTTCACCTATCGATCTTAAATTTCCCCAATAACTTCCGATACCTCCACCTTTAGCTGCAAGCCAAACATTCTCGCTCCATAAATCAAGTATTCCTGTTAAGCTATCTCCTGCTTCATTCAAGAAACAAGAAATTGGCAATCCCCTTTTTGTACCACCATTTGATAAAACTGGTGTTGCAGGCATAAACCATAAGTTACTAATATAATTATAAAGTCTTTGAGCGTGTAAGTTGTCATCTGCATAATGACTTGCTACTCTTGCAAAAAGATCTTGATATGACTCGTTAAAACCTAGGTATCTATCACTTAAAGTTGCTTTGCCAAATTCAGTTAAGTTACTATCTCTTGATCTGTCTATTTTGATAGTAATACCTTTTGAGTTTTGAAATAATTCTGTATCATTATTTAATGAGAATAAATCTGGTCTTTTTTCGTTGTTTTCAGGATTAATGTTAGGTTTAAAATCAGAGACAGCTTTTCTGATGGCTTGTGACAATATTTTGTTCATATAAACCTCTTATTAATGTTACTCTTTTGTGTAAAAACAACTAGATGTTGTGTGTTGAATGACTAAATATACTATATAAATAGTAATTCAAGAGAACATTTATAGAACTTAAAAAATAATTATCAATAATTAATTTAAGAAAATATAGATATATCCACATGAAAAATTCCAAAAAAATAGACCCTTATGGATTTAGAGAATATGACGCAAGATGGATTTACGAAAAAGATATCAGCATTGAGGGAATCGAAGAGCTTGGAAAAGGATTAGGAACTCAAATTAAAATACACACAAATAAGGAAAATCCAAGAGTAGTAGTTGGTCATGATTATAGATCTTATAGTGAAGAGATAAAATCATCATTAAAAAAAGGTTTAATTTTTACAGGATGTTATGTTGAAGACATAGGTCTATCATTATCTCCTATGGTTTATTTTGCACAATTTAATTTAAATACAGATGCAGTTGCAATGGTTACAGCTAGTCATAATGAAAATGGTTGGACAGGTGTTAAAATGGGTATCAAAAAAGGTTTAACTCATGCACCAGAAGAAATGAAAGAATTAAAAGAAATCACTCTTAATCAAAAATTTAAGAAAGGGAATGGTAATGAAAAATATATAGATGATTTTCAACAAATATATAAAAATGACTTAATTAATAAAAATAAAATTACAAAAAAAATAAAAGCAGTTGTAGCATGTGGAAATGGTACAGCTGGAATATTTGCTCCAGATATATTGAGAGGAATAGGATGTGAGGTCATTGAGCTTGATTGTAATTTAGACTGGACTTTTCCAAAATATAATCCAAATCCAGAAGATCTTGAAATGTTACATGAAATTGCAAAAGTTGTTAAAGAAAATGAGGCGGATATAGGATTTGGCTTTGATGGAGATGGAGATAGAGTTGGTGTTATAGATGAACAAGGAAATGAAATATTTTCTGATAAAATTGGATTATTGATTGCAAGAAATTTATCAGAAAAACATAATGGTGCAAAATTTATTGTAGATGTAAAATCAACAGGTCTTTATTCTACAGATAAAATTTTAGCAAAAAATAATTGCAATACATTATATTGGAAAACTGGACATTCTCATATCAAAAGGAAAGTAAATATCGAAAATGCATTAGCAGGTTTTGAAAAAAGTGGGCACTTTTTTTTTAATGAACCTTTGGGATATGGGTACGATGATGGTATTAACTCTGCTATACAGGTCTGTCATTTATTAGATAATCAAAATAAAAAAATGAGCGAAATTACAAATGAGTTACCTAATACTTTTCAAACTCCTACAATGGCTCCGTTTTGTAAAGATGAGGAAAAATATAATATTGTTGATGATTTAGTAAAAGAGATTAAACAGATAAAAAATAATAAAACCTTGATTGATGGTCAAGAAATTAAGGATATTTTAACAGTAAATGGTGTAAGATTTTCATTTGATGATGGTTCTTGGGGGTTAATTAGAGCGTCTTCAAACAAACCTTCTTTAGTTATCGTAACCGAAAGTCCTACATCTGATGAAAGAAAAAAAAGAATATTTGATTTTATTGATAATTTACTCCAAAAAACTGGTAAAATTGGTGAATACGATCAAAAAATTTGATATTTAAGAAATATTTTTCAACTAATAAGTGATCACATCATTCCAGAGAATCATTTATTATTAACATTGAGGTGATGGAGGGAGACTGAAGTCACCTCCTTTTTTTTCAACACAAATATTCCAGAGCTTTAAGTATTCCACCTTTTTTATATGGTATATTTGATTTCATTAATCCCATCTCTACTCCAGCTAAAGTTCCTGCTAACATTAATTCATTAAAATCACCTAAATGACCAATTCTAAAAATTTTACCTGCAACTTTTGCAAGTCCTGTTCCTAATGACATGTTATAGTGATCTAAAATAGTTTTTCTTAAAAAATCAGCATCATGACCATCTGGAACCATTACTGCCGTCAATGAATCTGAATATTCATCTGGATTTTTACAAAGTATTTCTAATCCCCACGATTTAACTGCAACTCTTGTAGCTTCTGCAAATCTTTTGTGCCTTTTGAAAACATTATCTAAACCTTCTTCTGTAAGCATATTGATTGCTTCATCCAAGCCATAAAATAAGTTTGTGGCTGGTGTGTAAGGAAAGTAACCTTTTTTATTGTTTTCTAACATTGGTCCCCAATCCCAATACGATTTTGGTAATTCAGATGTTTTGTATGCTTCTAAAGCTTTGGAACTTATTGCATTAAAAGAAAGTCCTGGAGGTAATAACAATCCTTTTTGAGAACCTCCAACAGTTACATCAACTTTCCACTCTTCATGTCTATAATCAATAGAACCTAATGATGATATCGTATCAACAAAAAATAAAGCTGGATGTTCCGCGTTATCCATAGCTTTTCTAATTTCTCCAATTCTACTTGTAACACCAGTAGAAGTTTCATTATGTACAGCACAAACTGCTTTAATTTTTTTATCTTTGTCTTCTTTTAGTTTTTGTTCAACAATATTTGGATCAACACCTGTTCTCCAATCACCTTCAACAAAGTCTACTTCAATTCTGAATTTTTGAGCAATATCCCACCAAAGTGTTGAGAAGTGTCCTGTTTCAAACATCAAGATTTTATCACCAGCACTTAAAGTGTTTACAAGTGCAGCCTCCCAAGCACCCGTTCCTGAAGCTGGAAAAATTATTACTGGCTCTGAAGTTTTAAATATTAATTTTATTCGATCTAAAACTCTTAATCCTAATTCAGCAAAGTCTGGACCTCTGTGATCTATAGTTGGATAATCCATAGCTCTTAAAACTCTATCTGGAACGTTTGTTGGTCCAGGAATTTGTAAAAAATGTCGACCAGGTCTTATATTATTTGAAATTGCCATAACGGTGTATATGCTAAAGAATATATATAATCAATTTTATAATGTATGACAAATAGTAGTAATTTAATTGATAGCCTAGAAGTTTATGTTCTTAATAATCCAGATGAAGTAAAACCACATTGGGTTAGTCACTTTATAGTGCCAACCGCTAATGAACTCTTAATTAAAATTAAAACTAAAGATGGTCATTCTGGATTTGGTTTAGCAACAAGTTATACTGACATTGCTCCTATCATCAAACCATTTTCAAATGGGTTACAAGATTTAATAATTGGAGAAGATCCATTTTGCCCTGAAAAAATTTATGAAAAAATTTTTAAATTAACTGATACACGACTTAGTAGCGAAAAAGGTTGGAGTAGAGAAGCATTAATTAGAATTTCAGCAGCTTTAGATATTGCCTGTTGGGATTTGATAGGAAAAGCTTCAAATATCCCATTGTATAAATTGTTTGGAGGATACAGAAATAATATTCCTGTTTATGTTACATGTGCTTATTACAGAGATGGTAAAGATGAAAAAGAACTAAGAGATGAAATACAAAAATTAGTAAATATTGGTCATCAAAGTTTTAAAGTTAAAGTTGGAGGACTTTCTATCAAAGAAGATGTCAAGAGATTAGAAATTATTAGAGATGAAATTGGAGATCAAAAAGGTTTAATGATTGATGTCAATAGAGCGTGGGATCTAAAAACCGCAATTGAAGGTGTAAAAGAGTTTGAAAAATTTAAACCTACATGGATAGAAGAGCCAGTTAGATGGGAAGATGATAGAAGGACTTTAAAACTTTTATCAAAACAAACTAAAATTCCATTATCAGGTGGTGAAAGTGAAGTAACTATTTATGGATGTAGATCCATGATAGAAGAAGATGCAATTCAAATTTTACAATTTGATTGCACAATGTTTGGTGGTTTTACTAATGGAAAAAAACTTTCTGCATTGTGTGAATTAAATCATATAGATGTAGCTCCACATCATGATTGCTATATCCATGCGCCATTAGTAGCATCAACTCCAGCTGGGAGAATAGTTGAGTCATTTGATGATGAGAGAGATCCTCTTCAAGCACAATTATTTGAAAATCCACATAAAATGAGTGAAGGATGGATTCATTTAAATAAAAAACCTGGTTTAGGTTTAGAGATTTCAGATACCGCGTTAAAAAAGTTCGGTAAACTAGTTTACAAAAATAAATAAACCTTTAATTAAGTTTTATGGGGTTTAATTCAGCTCAGATACAAAAAATTGGTAAAGAAATTAGAGATAAAGTTAATGGAAAGACTTTATTCGATGAATTCTCACGTGGTAGATACAGTACAGATGCCTCTGTATATCAAATTAAACCACTTGGTGTAGTTCTTCCAAAAGATACCAATGATGTTTTAAATTTAATGGAATATTCACAAAAGAATTCTGTACCTCTATTAGCTAGAGGTGGAGGAAGTTCTCAATGTGGTCAAACTGTTGGGGAAAGTGTTGTGCTAGATTACTCTAAACATCAAAATAAAATTTTAGAACTTAATGTTGAAGAAAAATATGTATGGGTACAGCCAGGTGTCGTATTAGATCATCTTAATGATTATTTGAAGCCTCACGGTCTTTGGTTTCCTGTAGACGTTTCAACAAGTAGCAGAGCAACTATTGGAGGGATGTCAGCAAATAATTCTTGTGGATCTAGATCATTATATTATGGCAACATGGTTCATAACGTATTAGCTATTGAAGCAATATTAGACGATGGTTCTATATTTCAATTTGATCAAATAAATAAGAATTATTTAGCCACAAAGAACAATCAAGATAGACTATATAAAATTATAGATAAATTTATCGATGTAAGACAAAAAGTTGGAAGCGAAATTGATGCTAATTGGCCAACGACACAAAGAAGGGTTGGAGGATATAACATTGATTTAATTGATCCTGAAGGCTTCAACTCATCAAATCTTCTTGTTGGATCTGAAGGAACTTTATCTTTATTTAACAAAATAAAATTAAAATTATCAGAGATACCAAAGAATAAAATTTTAGGTGTCTGCTACTTTGATAATTTCCATCAAGCAATGGAATTATCAAAAGAGATTGTAAAATTAAAACCAACTTGTGTTGAATTAATGGACCAAAATTTATTAAATTTGGCAAAAGAAATCCCAATGTATGCTGGAGGTATTAAAAAATATATCAAAGGAAATCCTGAAGCTGTTTTGATGGTAGAATTTATTGATAAAGAGAAAAGTGTATATGAAAAGAAAATAAAAGATCTAGAATATTTGGTTTTAAACCAAAACAAAAAAAACGAATTTTCTTTTTATTCAGATTTGTCAGAACAAAAAGAAGTTTTTGAAATAAGAAAAGCTGGATTAAATATTTTGATGTCAATGAAGGGTGATAAAAAACCGGTTGCCTTCATTGAAGATTGTGCAGTTTCTCTAGAACACCTAGCTGACTACACTGCAAGATTAAAAGAAATATTTAAAAAATACGGAACAAGTGGAATGTTTTATGCTCATGCTTCTGTTGGAACACTTCACGTAAGACCGGTTTTAAATATGAAATCTGACAAAGATATAGAAAATATGAGATCTATATCTGAGGAAGCTTTTGAAATGGTCAAAGATTACAAAGGCTCTCATTCTGGTGAGCATGGTGATGGAATTGTTAGATCAGAATTTCATGAAATGATGTTTGGTAAAAAAATCATCAATGCTTTTGAAGAAATAAAAGATACATTCGATAGCAAAAACCTTCTAAATCCTGGAAAAATTGTTCGACCGTTTAAATCAAACGAAAGATCTTTAATGAGATACAAATCAGGTTATCAGACAGAAAATATAGATACACATTATGATTGGTCTAATTGGGGTCAATTTTCTGATGCTGTTGAGATGTGTAATAATAATGGAGCTTGTAGAAAATTAGATTCTGGTGTGATGTGTCCATCATACAGAGTAACTAAAGAAGAAAAAGATTTAGTCAGGGGAAGAGCAAATACTTTAAGGTTAGCTTTATCTAACCAACTTCCAAAAGGTTCATTTGCATCTAAAGAAATGTACGAAACTATGGAGTTATGTGTAAGCTGTAAAGCTTGTCAAAGAGAATGTCCAATGTCGGTTGATATGGCTAAGATGAAATCTGAATTTCTTTCTCATTACTATAAAAAATTTAGTATGCGAATTAAAGATAGATTTATCTCAGATATACCAAGACTTATTTGGTTATTAAAGTTTGTTGCTCCTATATTCAATAAGATAAAAAACATACCACTAATCTCAACAATTGTTGAAAAGTTTGGTTTTGCAACTGCAAGAACTATGCCTGAAGTTCAAAACCAGAATGCTTTAAGAGAGATTTATGACAGTCAGACGGTATCAGAAAATAAAGTAATTTTGTTTGCAGATACTTTTAATATTAATTTTGAAAATGAAAATTTAGTTTATGCAATTAAAGTACTAAATAAATTCGGTTATCAGGCAGTTATACCAAGTTTTGGTAAAGATAAATTAAAGAGACCACTTTGCTGTGGAAGAACATATATATCTTACGGCCAATTGGACAAAGCCTCTGAAGAGCTAAATAGATTTAATGATTACGTTATACAAAATAATTACATTAATTTACCGGTTGTAGGTATTGAGCCATCATGTTTATTAACATTTAACGATGAGTATCAGACTTTAAAAAATGTAAATAATAGAGAAAAAATTAAAAATAAATTTTATCTACTTGAAGAATTTATTTTAGAACAAATAAGAAATAACAATAATATCAAAGCTAATAGGTTTGATCAAAATGTATTAATTCATGGACACTGTCATCAAAAATCACAAGATAGAATGAGGGGTCTGACTAATCTTTTATCAGAATTAAATATTAATAATAAAATGATAGAGACTAGCTGTTGTGGAATGGCTGGTTCATTTGGTTATGAAAGTAAAAATTATGAATTATCAAAAAAAATGGCTAATCTTTCTTTAATACCTGCAATCAATAATAGTAATGAAAAAGATTTTATAGTTGCAAATGGTACGAGCTGTAGACATCAAATATCTGATTTATCTAAAAAAAAAGGTAAGCATGTCTCAGAATTATTATTTAAGATTTTTGAAACTGTTAATTAAAGAATTACTTTTCTATTATAAAAATCTTCAATCTGGTCATCTTTGTAACCAAAAATTTGCATAACTTCTTTTGTATGTTCTCCTAAGTTTGGAGCACCCTTTGATTTTTCAGTTTTACTTTTTGAAAATTTAATCGGCATACCAATAGCTTTGCTTTTACCCGCTTTTTTATTTTCTACTTCTATAACCATTTGTCTTTCAATTGCTTGGGGATCTTTAAACATATCTGTTATCGAGTTAATAGGTCCACATGGCAATCCATTATCATCAAAGATTTTTAACCATTCACTAGAAGTTCTTTTAATTAGTTCTTTATTAAGAATATCAACTAATTCTTTTAAATTTTGTTTTCTATTTAAATTAGATGAAAACTTTTCATTTTCTTGCAAATCTTCACGACCAATTGCTTTAAGTAACATAAGCCAAGTGTTTTGGTTTGAAGCACCTACCGTAATCCATTTATCTTTTGTTTTAAATGCTTGATAAGGAGCTGTTAAAGGATGTGCTGATCCAAGAGGACCAGGTGACTTTCCAGTAGCACCTGCAATAGCAGACTGCCAGTATGTATGAACTATTCCGGCTTCATACAAAGATGTATCAACTTTTTGTCCTTCTCCTGTTTTTTCTCTATGAACTAATGCAGCTAAAATTCCACTAGCTGCAAGTAAACCTGCTGTTATATCTGTTATAGGTGCACCAACTTTCATCGGTGGCTTATCTGCACTTTCCCCTGTAATACTCATTAATCCACTCATACCTTGTGCTACTAAATCAAATCCACCCTTATCGGCATAAGGACCAGTTCTACCATATCCAGATATTTCACATAAAATGATTTTAGGATTAATTTCTGATAAAATATTATATCCAACACCTAATTTTTCTAAGGTTCCTTTTCTAAAATTTTCTAAAACTACGTCTGAATTCTTGACCATAGTTTTAAATATCTCTATTCCATCTTTATCTTTCAAATTTAATGCAATACCTTTCTTATTTCTATTCATCATCATAAAAGCTGCTGACTCCCCATTGATTTCTGGTGGAAGAAAGTTTCTAGTATCATCTCCACTTGGGGTTTTCTCTATTTTTATAACCTCGGCACCTAAATCAGCTAATAATAATCCGCAAGTTGGACCTGCCATTATTTGAGCCAGCTCAAGAACTCGAATGCCTTTTAACGATGCAGACATTAATTATTTATTTTTAAATTTTGGTTTTGTTTTATTTAAGAAAGATTGATATCCAATTTTAAAATCTTGGGTATCATAACATTTATAACCAAGATTATTTATTTTTTCTGTAACTTTTCCATTTTTTAAAATGTTTCTTGCAAATTGTTTGTGCCACCTAGCAACCTTTGGAGCTCCTTCGCATATTAATTCAGCTGATTTATAAGCTTCTTTTTCAACATCTTTATCATTGACCACTCTATTAACTAGTCTCTTCTCTAATGCTTCGTCAGCTCCAAATACTCTTCCTTCAAATAATATTTCCATCGCTGTTGTATAATTAGTTACTTTTAAAAGCACCTCAAGTTCTTTTGCAGCCATTGTTAAACCTAATCTTTTAATTGGAACTCCAAACCTTGAACTTTTGCCACAAATTCTAATGTCACAACATCCTGCTATTTCCAATCCACCTCCAACACATATTCCTTCAATCAATGCAATTGTTGGTATTGGGCAATCAAAAATTGCTCCAAGTGTACCATGTAAAAATTTACCGTAAGATTTTGCTAATTTTGATGAAGATCTTTGTTTTTTAAATTCACCAATATCATTTCCTGGTGAAAAAGATTTACCACCCTCACCTCTTATAATTATACATCTTAAGTTTTTATTTTTAGAAAGCTTTTTGAAGATTTTACCTAGCTCAATCCACATAGGCTTAGTCATTGCATTTAACTTTTCTGGTCTATTTATAACAACTTCAACTAAATGAATATTTTTTTTGTTTAGTTTAATTAACTTCCTCATCTAGCTCCTATAAAAAAATTCAACTAATGTCATCGGTATAGCTGGAACATATGTTACTAACATTAACAATACTAACAAAACACAAATAAAAGATATATTTGATCTTGTAACATCCCAAATATCAGCTTTAGCAACAGAACATGCTGTAACCAGAACACTTGCTACTGGTGGGGTTTGTTGACCAATTGCTAAATTTAAAGTCACTATGATTCCAAAATGCACAGGGTCAATGCCTACAGCATTAACTAAAGGCATTACAATTGGAACTGTTAAAATTATTGCGGCAACCGAATGTAAAAAGAAACCAATTACTAATAGAAATACGTTTAAAATTCCCAAAACTGCATATTTATTATTTGTAAAATCTATGATCGACTCAGCAACTTTTTGTGGAATTTGCTCAATTGTTAAAAATTCACCTAATAATACAGATGCTGCTACCAATAACATAACTGAAGCTGTTTGAATTGCACCTTCACACGCGGACTCGTACAATCTTTTAAAATCTATTTCTTTATAAATAAAACCAATTACCAAAGACGCTACAACTGCTAAACCTGCGCCTTCTGTTGCAGTTACAACTCCGCCAAAAATTCCACCTAATATAATAATAGGTAATAAAAATGCTAATGCTGCATCTTTTGCAGTTTTCTTTACATTTGGAATATTAAATGTTTCTTCAACAGGAAAGTTTTTTCGTCTTGCAGTGATATATGCAGCCAACATTAGGAAAAAACCACCTATTACACCAGGAACTATTCCAGCTACAAATAATTGCACTACGGAACTTTGGGCCATTACAGCATAAACAATCATTGGTATTGATGGTGGAATAATAATTGCTAGAGATGCTGAAGAAGAAGTGACTGCTGCAGCAAAAGGACCTGGATAACCTTTTTTCTTCATTGCAGGAATTAAAATAGATCCAAGGGCAGCAACATCAGCAACTGCTGATCCCGAAATTTCAGCAAAAAACATTGAAGTTGCAATGTTGATCATGCTTAAACCGCCTTTGATAAATCCAACAAGAGCTGAGGCAAAGGCTATTAGTCTTCTAGATATGCCAGCACTATTCATAATTGATCCTGCCAGGATAAATAATGGGATAGCAATTAATGGAAATTTCATTGATCCATCAAACATAACGATTGCAGTATCAATTAAAAAACTTGTTCCTGTCTTCAATACCATTGCGATAATTGTTGTTACAGCAAGGCCTATAGCGATAGGTACATTTATAGATAATAAAAGTAAAAGGACAGCAAACATTGTAAGAATTATCATTAAATATCTCCTGTCTGCTCGTCACCTGTTGTTTGGAGAACTAAATTTCTGTAGTCCTCTGGAATTCTTAAAGTTTCAGATAAAATAAATAAACATGATGCAATTGGAATGACAGATTGGACAAATGGTTGTGGAACCCATTCTAATGTTACCAAGGTTTCACCAGTAATAAGAGTTAATACTAAATATCCGTAGTATGCTAGTAATAGTAAGAAACCATAAACAACTATTTTAGAGACTACGAAGAAAATTTTTCTAAGTGCTAATGGAAATGCCTTAAATATACTCGGAACACTTATATGAGAACCTTTTAATGCAGCGTAGGCTGAACCATAATAGGTAATCCATGCAAGTTGTACTGCAGCAACTTCATCGTACCAAACTAGTGCACTACCTGCAAAACGAAAAGTAACTCCAAGTAAAACTGTTACTGCCAATGCCACCATCATTATAAACAGTATTAGTTTTAGTATTTTTTCGTACGTCTTAATAAAGTTCTGTAATTTCATATTATGTACAGGCCCTCTGAATGAGGGCCTGATAAGATAAATTAAATTAAATTAATTTGCTAAAGCTGATACTTTATCGACTAATGCGCCACCTGTAGGAACTTCTGATCCAAACTGATCATAGATCCCTTTACTAGCTGCAATAAAAGCACCTTTGTCCGCTTCATTGACTTGGACGCCAGCATCTTTAATTACTTTTAATAAAGATTTTTCAAGTTTAGCAGCTTCAGCATAAACAAACTTTTGTGTATCTTGAGCAGCCTTTTCTAAAATATCTTGTACATCTGAAGGTAACTTGCTCCAGTGATCCTTATGAACAGTTACATAAGCAGGTGTATAAACGTGACCTGTAATTGATAAATATTTTTGAACTTCTTGAAACTTAGCACTAGCTATTTGTGCATATGGGTTTTCCTGTCCATCCATTGTTCCAGTTTTTAAAGCAGTGAATACTTCAGAAAATGACATCGGAGTTGGGTTTGCACCATATGATTGGAACATTTTAACTCTCCATTTTGACTTGGGTGTTCTTAATTTAATTCCTTTTAAATCATTTGGAGTATTAATTGGTCTAGTGTTATTTGTTATATGTCTAAATCCATTTTCCCAAACAGCTATTACTTTATATCCTGTTTTCTCCTCGAGATTTTTAAACATTCCAGGTAGAACATTTTTTTCAACTTTAGCCATATGTTTTCTATCTTTAATAATAAAAGGCATATCAAATACACCAAACTCATCATGAATAGATGCCATCACTGATGATGGTAACCACATATTAACCGTTCCTAGCTTTAGTTTTTGCATTCCTTGTTTATCTTTACCAAGTTGTGAAGAACCAAATACAGAAACTTTGCCTTTGCTTCCTAATCTTTCGTTAGCAAGTTTTGCAAAGTGATCTACTGAAGCAGAAAAAAGTGAACCAGGTTTACCTACGTGTCCAAATTTTACTTCGACTGAATTAGCCGCGAAACTCAAGAAGAATGATGAGAATACAACGACAATTATTTTTAAAAATTTATTCATATTATGTCCTTAGTTAGTTTTTTTATAAAATTAGGGTATATAAAATAAACAAAGAGATCTAGTCTCTAAATTGTACAAATTAAAAAGGAGAGTTATGGCAGATAAAAAAATGAGATCGGTTGCCAAGACATTTTCATGGAGGTTAATTATATTTATTTATTGGGTGATTTTTGGATATATATATACTGGGACATTTAGTGGTGCTGGTATTTTGGGTATTGGTTCTATCATTCCCCTACTATTCTATTATTTTCATGAAAGAGTGTGGAATAAAGTAAAATGGGGATTAGATTAAGGTTATTGAATTAATTTTTTTACCTTGTTTGATATTATTGTTGTCTTGTTATTGATATATTCCTCGTGATTTTTTTCAATATTTTTTAGTTCATATAAATAGTTTACCATTACACCAAAAGATCTATTAAAACCTACTTCTGATATATTTGCATTAATTACTATATCATCGATTATTGCGCCATTTCCTAGATGAAATCTACAAACATCATTTATAGGCAATTGTTTTAAATTTTTTTCATTCATTAAATAGTGAGCAACCAATTTATATATAGCATTCTTATTTGATATTATTCTCGTGTCGCCTATTTTTAAACTAGAAGATTTTAAAAAAGATATATTTTCTAAAGGAATATTTCCCAAAATATTTTTTACCAATTTTTCATCCAAGTTAACAAACCAATCTCTAAAACCTGGTATTGGTGATAATGTTCCAAAATTCTTAATATTTGGAAGTTCTTCTTGTATTTCAAAGACAACTCTTTTAATTAAAAAATTTCCTAAAGTTACTCTTGATAATCCATCTTGGCAATTACTTATCGAGTAAAATGTTGCAGTATCATAATTTTTATCACCATCAGTTCTAGGTTTTGTTATTTCCTGAATTGATTTTCCTAATCCATTAGTTAAAGCAACTTGAACAAAAATAATCGGTTCATCTTCTAGAGCCGGATGGAAATATGCAAAAAATCTTCTGTCTTCTCCTAATCTTCGTTTTAGTTCATCCATATCTTTAATCTCATGAACTCTTTCATATTTCATTATTTTTTCTAATACCGCAGCTTTTGTATCCCAGGTAATTTTTTCAAGTTTTAAAAACCCTGGATTAAACCATGACTTAAATAATTCTCTCAAATCATCATCTAAAGGAATTAGATCTTTATTTTTGTCTATAATTTTCAACAAATCTTCTCTTAAAGAAACAATTGTTGATATTCCATTTGGAGACATATTTATTCTTTTAAATAGTTCTCTTCTCTGTCCCTCGGATGTAATAGATAAGTTATATAAATTTTTGTCATTTTGCGTTCTTTGATATTCTTCAATTGCTTTGGAAACTTCTGTGTGGCTGGGTTTATACTTTTCATTTATCTTTTTAAAAAATAGAAGTTTGTTTTCATTTGAAAGACTGGAATATAAGTCTGTGATATCTCTTGCTACTGTGATACCAAATGCAGCACCCTTTGTAGACAATAAATCACCACAAAGTGAAAGGATTGTATCAAGATCATTTTTTTTAAGCTCTTTTTTTTTAAATAATTTTTGGCCAACATCAGCTATTGACGAAATTATTTCCTTTAAATTAAACATATTTAAATGATTTACTATTTTTTAACTTATTTTTAAATATTCAATAAAAGATCTTATAGATACAATAATTAGAAAAGATCCAAAAATTTTACTTAATAACTTCTTGTCTATTTTATATACTGCTTTTGCTCCTATTCTTGCCATTAACATCGTCACAGGCACAAAAACAATAAATCCAAATAAATTTATGTAACCAATAGTATAAGGTGTGCTTATATTATTGATAATTTCTCCTCCTGTTATCATTGTAATTGTCCCGCTAATTGCAATCAAAATACCAATTGCTGAAGCTGTTCCAATTGATTTTCGAATATCGTATCCAAAAGTTCTCATAAATGGAACCATTAGGGATCCACCACCAATACCCAGCAAGACTGAAATAAAACCAACTGCCACTCCTGAAATATTTTTAATTGAGTCTTTTATTTTTTTTGGATTTTCTAAAAATTTATCTCTGAAAAATATAAAAAATAATCCAACTATAAATGCCATTATAGAGAAAAATAAAATAAAATCGGATGTTCTTAAATTAATTGCTAAAAAAGTTCCTCCAATTACACCGAGAACTATAAAAATTCCAAAAGACTTTACTAAATTTACGTCAACAGCTTTGTGTTCCATGTGGGTTTTGGCTGATATTATTGAAGTAGGAACTATTATAGCTAGAGATGTTCCAACAGAAATATGCATTCTGGTTGCAATATCAAAGTCTAAGACAGTAAATGCATAATATAAAGCAGGCACCATTATTATGCCACCACCAACCCCTAATAAACCTGCCATAAAGCCTGCAACAGATGCGGCTATAGATAGTACCAGTAATAAATTTACAATTTCACCAAAATTTAAAACATCCATTATGAGTTAGCTTGAATTGCTTTTTCATTATTTTGAACAATGCTCATAATATGCTTTGCTTTTTGAAAATCAGAGTCGCGAGCCATCATATTATCACTCAAATATCTTTTCCAGTTTTTAGATCCAGCTTGGCCATGATATAAACCAACTGTATGCCTCATTATATGATTTACTTTAGTTCCTAACTTTACCTCCTTATCAACATAATCTAAAAGTTTCTCTACAACTTGTTCTCTTGTTGGAATAATTTCTGTATTGAATATGTTTTTTTCTATATCAACCAATGAATAAGGATTTTGATAAATTGATCTTCCAATCATAACTCCATCACATTTAGAAATATGGTTTTTGATTTCTTCAATTTTAGAAATACCACCATTAATTATAATTTCTAAATTTGGATTTTCTTTTTTTATTTCATAAACCATGTTGTAATTGAGTTTAGGTATATTTAAATTTTGTTTTGGTGATAAGCCAGTAAGCATCGCCTTTCTTGCATGCAAAATAAATGTTTTTGTCCCTGCTTTGTGTATTTTATTAATAAAATTGTTCAAATATTCAAAACTTTCAACATCATCAAAACCAATTCTAGTTTTAGCAGTTACAGGTATTTTGCATGAATTAACCATCGAATTTATGCATTCTGCAACGAGTTCAGGTTCTTTCATTAAACAAGCTCCAAATTTATTTTTTTGAACCTTTTTGCTTGGGCAACCTAAGTTTATATTAATTTCGTCATAACCCATATCTTCAGCTATTTTTGCAACTTCTGATAATTCCTCTTTATTTGAACCTCCAACCTGTAACGCAAGTGGTTTCTCCTCCGGACTAAATGATAAAATTTTTTTTCTGTCTCCATGAATTGCAGATTTAGTTGCAACCATTTCACTGTAGAGCATCACATTCTTGCTCATTAATCTCAAAAAGAAGCGATCATGCCGATCAGTGCAATCCATCATTGGTGCAACAGAAATTTTTCGATTTATTTTATTTCTAGTATCCAAGAGGTTTACCCATTATTTTATCAGGTAGCCATGTCACGATTTCGGGAAAAATACACAAAATTAATATGGCTAAAGCCATTATAATCATAAACGGTATAGAGCCTTTTAAAATTTCTGATAAACTCACGTCTGGGGTAATTCCTTTTATTATATAAAGATTTAATCCAACGGGTGGGGTTATTAATCCTATTTCCATGTTTATTGTAAATACAATTGCAAACCAATAAGGATCAAAACCTAATGTAGTAATTACTGGTAATAATATAGCAGAAGTCATTACGATAACAGCTACAGGTGGCAAGAAGAAACCAGCTATTAAAAGAAAAATATTAATTAATATAAATACTACCCATTTGTTTGAGCTAATATCTACCATGCTTTGTGCTAAAGACTGAGTTACGTACAATTGTGAAAGTGTAAATGCAAAAAGATATGAGGCTGCAATGATAAACATTATCATTACACTTTCTTTCATGGAAACTTTAACAATGTTCCATATTTTTTTCGGCTGATAAATTTTGTAAACTACTGCTATTAATACAAAAACTAAAAATGCCCCTACGCCTGACGCTTCGGATGGTGTAGCAACGCCACCATATAACACATAAAGAACGCCAGCTATAATTGCTAAAAATGGTAAGATCCTCGGTAATACTTCAAGCTTTTCTTTTAATGTAGGTCTTTTACGATTGCTTAAAGCTTTTGCTGAATCTTTATCTATAAAATAACTATGTATAAGCGCCCAGATAGCAAACATACCTGCCAGCATAAAACCAGGAACTAACCCACAAAGAAATAATCTTCCTATTGATGTTCCCGTTGCAATTCCATAAACAATTAAAACAATGCTTGGAGGAATTAAAACTCCAAGTGTCCCTCCAGCAGCAATTGTTCCAGTAGCAATTTGATCAGAATATCCCCTTTTTCTCATTTCTGGGATCCCCATAGTACCTATTGCGGCACACGTTGCTGGACTTGAACCGCTTAAAGCAGCAAAAATTGAGCAAGCACCAATATTTGAAATGACTAAGCCACCAGGTACTCGCCAAAGCCATCTGTCCAACCCTGTATATAAATCTTTTCCCGCTGGTGAATTGGCTACAGCCATTCCCATTAAAATAAACATTGGAATTGAAAGAAGCACAAAAGAATTCAAACCTGCATAAAAGGTCTCTGCAAATACATCTAACATTTGAAAACCTTCAAAAGCAACTAATAGAGCAATTGATACGAAGCTCAAACCAAAAGCAATAGGTATTCCAGAAAATAAAACTATAAGTGTAAAAACGGCAACTATTACTGCAATTAATAAAGGGTCCATTAATTACTATCCTGTTCGTCGTTAAGTTTGATTATTTCTGCAATATATTGCAAGATCATTAATGCAGCACCTATCATCATTGAAGAATAAGGAATCCAAAGAGGTGGATCCCATACAGTTCCTGTAGAATAATTTTTTGTAAAAGCTTCCTCTACCATTAAAAATCCAAAATAAAATAAAATTAAGAAAAATAATAAACTTACTAAAGATGTAAAAATTTTAAGTCTTAAAATATTTTTCTTTGATAAAAAATCATAAATCCATTCCATGCTCACATGCGCTTTTTCACTTAATACATAAGCACTTCCAATAAATGTAGATGCTACTAGAAGCATGGTAACCAACTCTGTTTGCCAAGTAATTGGTCTTTGGAAGAAATATCTTTCAAAAACTAGTTCTACAATAACAAGGATTGATAAAAGTAAAGCTAATACAGCAAAAGCTCCACAAGCTTTGGCAATATGATCACAGAATTTTAAGTATTTATTTTTCATAAAAAAACCCCTACTTATATTCAATAAATAGGGGTTCTTTATATACCAGTTTATTTAACTGCTAAAGCCATTTCCATTAACTTATCACCACCTGGAACTTTCTCAGCAAATGCTTTATGAGAAGATTGTTTCGCAATCTCTACCCATGCTGCATGATCTTTTTCATCCATATATACTAACTTAACACCCGCTGCCTTATAAGCATCCTCAAATTTTTTATCTAAATTTTCAACTTGTGCAGTCATATATTTTTCAGCAACTTTCCCAGCTTTCATAAGAGCATCTTGTTGTTTTGAATTTAATGCATCAAAACTTTTCTTTGACATCAAAATTGGTTCATACATAAACCATAGACCAAATTTTCCTGGAGGTGTTGCACATGAGACCTGTTCATAAATTTTGTAACTTACAAAACTTCCTGAACTAGTGTTAGCACCAGTTAGTACACCGGTTTGAAGACCTGTGTAAATTTCTGATGATGGCATACTCTGAATACCTGCTCCTGCTGCTTCTAACATTTGGTTAAATGCTTTTCCTGCAGCTCTCATTACTTGTCCTTTTGCATCACTTGGATTTTTTATACATTTAGTTTTAGATGCAAATCCACCACCTAACCATGCATCTGAAAGAACCACTACTCCAGCATCATTGATTATTTTTTTAATTTCGGTCATCATTGGACCTTTATTAAATCTTAATGCGTGGTCGTGATTTTTTACTGTTCCCGGCATAAGTGTTGCATCAAATTCTGGATGGAATTTAGAAGCATATGCTAAAGGGAAAGCTGAAATATCTAACTGACCAGTTGTCATGGGTTTCCATTGTTCTTTTGGTTTATAAAGTGATTTAGCAGGATAAATTCTTATATCTAAATCAACATTAGCTTTTTTAACCTCATCTGCAATAATTTGAACCATTTCATGTCTTGGATCGTATGAACCATCTGCTCTTTGTGTGCCAGGCCATTGGTGGCTAGCTTTAAGAGTTACTGCTAAAGCAGATCCGATTAAAGAAAAAGTTAAAATTACTGAAGTGAAAATTAAAGATAATTTTCTTAACATGTTATTTTCTCCTCATTAGTTTAAAAATGTAATTAAATTGAACTTCTTAATAAGAGTCAATATAACCATATGTCATTATATTTATTATGGATGGTCCATTAAAAAATTTATTAGTTGTTGATTTAACAAGGGTTTTGGTAGGTCCTTACTGTACAATGATTTTATCTGATCTTGGAGCGAGAGTTATTAAAATTGAAGCTCCTGAAATTGGAGATGACTCGAGAGGATTTGGTCCTTTCATTGATGATTACTCTGCATATTTTATGTCCTTGAATAGAGGAAAAGAAAGTATCGCTCTTAATTTAAAAAATGAAGACGATAAAAAAATTTTTGAAAAAATTTTGGCAAAAGCAGACATATTAGTTGAAAATTTTAAACCAGGCACTTTAGAAAAATGGGGTTTTGGTTGGAATGAAGTAAGTAAAAAATATCCTAAATTAATTTATGCATCAGCTTCAGGTTTTGGTCAAACAGGTCCGCTTAAAGAATTGCCAGCATATGACATGGTTGTTCAAGGTATGGGTGGATTAATGAGTGTTACTGGACATCCAAATTCAGAACCAACAAGAGTTGGGACGTCAATTGGGGATATTACAGCTGGTTTATTTACGGCAATTGGTATTAATGCAGCTTTGTATGATAGACAAAAAACAGGTAAAGGTGCTTTCATTGATGTATCAATGCTAGATTGTCAAATAGCAATTTTAGAAAATGCTATTGCTAGATATCTTTCAAAAAATGAAATCCCAGAACCAATGGGTTCGAGACATCCATCCATTGCTCCTTTTGAAGCTTTTAAAACAAAGGACAGTTTTTTGATTATTGCAGCTGGTAACGACAAATTATTTAAAAGCTTATGTGAAGTTCTTGAAATACCTAACATTGCAACTGATGAAATGTATAAAACAAACTCTTTAAGATCTCAAAATATTGATAAACTAAAATTTATTATTGAGGATAAACTTCAGCATAAAAATACGGATGAATGGATTAAAGTTATGGAAAACTTAAAAATACCGTGCGGTCCAATTTTTAATATTAAACAAGCTGTAGAAAATCCACAAATTAAAGAGAGAAATATGATTGTAAAATCTTTTCATAAGAAAATTGGAGAGTTTAAATCTGCGGGAAACCCTATAAAAATGTCTACATACAAAGATGAAAAAATAAGAGGAGATATTCCAGATCTTGATGAGCACCGCGATAAAATACTTAAAGAATTTAGTTAACTAATATATAAGCTTTATAATTATGATAGATAAAAGAAAATTTTATATTAACGGTCAATGGGTTTCACCAACTAAACCAAATGATTATGAGGTAATTAATCCTTCAACAGAGGAAGCGTTTGCAACTATATCATTAGGATCAACAGAGGATACTAATGCTGCAGTCTCGGCAGCCAAAAAAGCTTTGATTAGCTGGAGCGAAAGTTCAAAGGATGAAAGATTAAATTTATTAGAAAAATTACTTTCTATTTATAAAAAAAGATATGGAGAGATGGCTGATGCTATATCTATGGAAATGGGGGCCCCAATGGATTGGGCAACAGACGTTCAAACATCAAGTGGACAATCTCATCTTGAAGATTTTATAAAAAGATTAAAAGAATTTAAGTTTGATGAGCAATTTGAACCAAAGTCTAATAATCATATTTGTTATGAACCAATTGGAGTTTGTGGATTAATTACTCCATGGAACTGGCCAATCAATCAAATAGCTTTAAAAGTTGTTCCAGCCTTTGCAACAGGTTGTACAATGATTCATAAACCTTCAGAAATAGCCCCAATGTCAGCAATGTTGTTTGCGGAAATGATTGATGAAGCAGGCTTTCCAGCGGGTGTATTTAATCTTGTTAATGGGGATGGCGCTGGTGTTGGAACGGATATTTCATCACATCCTGATATTGATTTAGTATCTTTCACAGGATCAACAAGGGCAGGTAAATTAATTTTAAAAAATGGAGCTGATACAATCAAAAGAGTGTGCCTAGAATTAGGTGGAAAAGGTGGAAATATTGTTTTTGCAGACTCCTACCCTAACGCTGTGAGAGATGGTATCAGAAACGTAATGAGTAACTCAGGTCAGTCATGTGATGCACCTACAAGAATGCTCGTTGAAAAATCAATATATGAAAGAGCAGTTAAAGAGGCTGTCGAAGAAGCAAATTTGATAAAGGTCGACCATGCTTCAAAAAAAGGAGATCATATAGGTCCTGTTGTATCTAAAATTCAATACAATAAAATAATAAACCTCATTCAAAGTGGAATTGACGAAGGAGCAACTCTTGCAGCAGGTGGACCGGAATTACCTAACGGAATGAACAAAGGCTATTTTATTAAACCAACTATTTTTACCGATGTAACAAATGATATGCGTATTGCAAAAGAAGAAATATTTGGTCCGGTTTTATCTATAATACCTTTTGAGACGGAAGAAGAAGCAATTCAAATTGTAAATGAAACTGAGTATGGATTAGGTAATTATTTACAAACTGAGGATAAAGAAAAAGCAAAAAGAGTTGCCAAGAAGCTTAAGGCTGGAACAATTTATGTAAATGGAAACGGTGCAGACCCTGGTGCTCCATTTGGAGGATATAGACAATCTGGAAATGGACGTGAAGGTGGTGTTTGGGGATTACATGAATTTCTAGAAGTTAAAGCTGTAACTGGTTGGCCAAAATAATATGATTGGCTATGTTATGGTTGGCACAAACAATTTAGATCAGTCTATTAAGTTTTATGATGAATTGTTGGAAGTTTTAGATTTAGAGAGAACTGAAAAAGATGAAGTGTGCGCTGGATATTCTCAAAAAAATAGCAACGGAAAAATAGAATTTTACGTCACAAAACCTTTTAACAAAGAAAAAGCAACAGTTGGTAATGGATCTCAAATTTCATTTCAAACAAGTTCAAGAGAATTGGTTGATAAGTTTCATGATGTTGGGATTAAGTTGGGAGGTGCTAGCGAAGGATCTGGTGGTGAGAGACCCGAAGGCTCTGGAGTTTACTATTCTTACATTCGTGACTTAGATGGAAATAAAATCTGCGCTTTTACAAATAATCAATAATAAATGTCATACAATCTTGTAGAGAAAAAATTAAAAGCTAATGGTGTAGTTATTTTAGATGGTGGAAATGGAGGAGAGTTAGAAAGTTCAGGCGCAAAGATGGATAAAGATCTGTGGGCTGGAAAATGTGCAATAGATGACCCAGATAAAATGCTTCAAGTACATGAAAATTATATTAATGCTGGTGCAGATATCATTACTTCAAATACCTACGCTATTACACCGATATCAATGAAAGAGTACGGATATGATCAATTTACGAAAGCTTGGAATGATGAAAGTGTAAAATTAGCTTTAAAGGCTGCTAACCATTCTAAAAGGGAAATAGCTGTTGCAGGATCAGTTTCAACTTCAGGCAGTTGGGATAAACTATCAGAAGAGGATATTAAACCTGGTTTTAATGAACATTTAAAAATTTTAAAAGAAGCAGGTGTAGACCTAATCATTTTAGAAGCCATGACGTCAAAGGATAGAACTGTTGAAAATATTATTGAGTGCTCAAAAAATGTTAAATTACCTATCTGGCTATCTATTTCTTGTGCAATAAATGAAGACGAAAATATATTAATGCACGGCTATCAAGAAAGTATAACTAATTCAAAAGCAAAATTTTACGATACTTTAGAAAATTCCCTATCTAAATTTAGTAAAATGCATGAAGGACCAATTTTAGTTGCACATTCAGATATCAAAGTTACAGGTGAAGCGGTTAAAATTTTAAAAAGAGTTCACAAAGGGATTGTAGGTGCATATCCAAATAATGGTTACTTTGAAAAACCTCATTGGAAATTAATTAATGATATATCCCCGTCTAAATATTTAGAGGAAGCGAAAAATTGGATATCTAATGGAGCTCAGATTATAGGTGGATGTTGTGGAGTTGGTCCCGATAAAATAAGTGCAATCTCAGTTTTAAAATAAAATTTAAAAAATGAAAAAAGATAAAAAAATAATTAGTGAATTAAATCCTACGCTTAAAATTATAAGAGATAATAAACCAAAATGGTATTTACCAGAAACAAGAAGAGAGGGTTATAGAAATTTACATAAAATTAACAGATATGGTCTACTTCTAAGATCTGATCATGTATTAAAATTAAACCAAAAATATAATGACAAGATAGAAAAAATTCCATCAGTAAATAAAATGATAAATCATAAATATTTTTGCTCATTGTTGGTAGGCAAAGATCAAGACATTCTATATGAAAAATATGCAGATGATTTTAACGAAAATACCCCACAAACAATAATGTCTATCACAAAAATGTTTATTAATTTATTTATTGGAGAACTTGTTGAAAAAAAAATTATTGAATTAAATAAAAAAGTTTCAGAATATTTACCTAATATTGGCTCTGGGTATGCATCTGCAACGATTCAAGATGTTTTAGATATGAATATTCAAAATGCTTATAGCGAAGATTATACAGATCCATATACCTCTTCATTTTTACATGAACCAGTTTGTGGTTGGAGACTACCCGATGATTTAAATTATAAAGTAAGCCAGGAAGAATTTTTAAATTCTATTAAATCTTTGACGGATCAAGATTTAAAAAATACTTCAGATTTATCTCATTACAAATCAGCAAATACAGATGTAATGGGTTTATTAGTTGAAAAAGTAAGTGGAAAAAAACTTAAAGAATGGTTGCTGGAGGCTGTAGAAGCAGCAGGTTTTGAAGATGCCATGTATATGGGGACAGATAGATTTAGCATGCCTTGGATTTCGGGAGGCGGATGTTTAATCTCTAGAGATTTTTTGAGATATGGTCTTCTTTTTTCAAGAAAAGGGCATGGGGTATTGAATAGAAAAATCGGTTCTGAATTTTTCTTAGATGAAACATTAAAAAATAAAGGGACTAAATATATGGAATTATCAAAAAATAAATTTTTAGAGTACTCAAATTCAACAATGAAATGTGGTAATTGGATTGGCCATTCAGGTCTTGGAGGTCAATTTTTGGCAATAAATTTAAATAATGGAGTTGTTGCAAGCTATTTCTCTGTAATTGAAACAGATTCTGGAACTGATGAAAATTATAAGAAAGATATGATTAATATGATGGATGAAATAGTTAATAATAATTTTTAATTAATAATTTTTGTTTATTTTTTCTGCAATTAATATTTTTCTTTGCATTTCTCTTAAAACAGGTTTTTCTATAAGTTTGCCATCAATTACAACCAAGCCTGTATTTGACTCGTTAAATTGATCTACAATTTTTTTTGCATGACTAATTTCTTCTTTTGAAGGTGTAAAAACCTCATTTAAAATTCCTATCTGTTTAGGATGGATAGAGCCTTTGCCTGTAAAACCAAGATTTTTTGCAAGCTCTGCCTCTTTTTTCATTCCATCCATATTTTCTAAATCTAAGTATGGAACATCTATTACATCAACCCCAATACTTGCGCCTGCATGAACTAATTTTGATCTTGCGTATACTAAATTTTCCCATTTATGCTCACATCTAAGCTCAGCTGCCATATCAACACCTCCAAAATACAATGCCACCGTTCTTTTGCTTGCATGGGCAATGTCATAAATACATTCTAAAGCCTCGTTCGTTTCCATTATTACATGAAGGTCTGTATCTAAATTACAATCTGTAAGCAGATCATCGATAAATTTTATTTCATCTGGTGTTTTTACTTTGGGAAGCATTATTGCACCGATGTTTATTTTACTTGAGGCAAAGGCCTCTAAATCTAATAATCCATGTTTTGTTCTTTGACAATTAACTCTTACAACCAGTTCTACATCTTCTTTAATCTTGAGCATTTTTAAAGCGTTAAGTGTGTTATTTCTTGCATCATTCTTATCCTTAAGCGCTATACCATCCTCTAATTCTATACAAACCATGTCGGCCCCAGACTCGATTGCTTTTGGAAACATCTCTGGTTTTAAACCTGGTGTAAATATAAAGCTTCTTCGTACTCTTAGTTTATTTGAACTCATTTAAATTTATAATGGTATAATCTTGTTTATTAATATTTAAAGCTATCATAGTAACTAAATTGACTTCAATAAAAAAATTTAATTTTAAATTTTAAAAAATTTCGAAGTATTGATTAATTTACTCAGATATAGATTGTATAAGTCTTTTTAAATGCTTGTCGTTAACTCCACAACAGCCCCCAACAATTTGAATTTGATCATCTATTAATTCTAAAATTGAGTTTGAAAATTCTTCCTCTGTCATAGTTATTATTGCTTTATGTGTATTAGTGTCAAATTTATGTATTTCAGGATAAAACATGATTGGTCCTTTCCAATTATTCTTCAATATTTTTAAACCACCAATGCTATCTTGAAACCAAGTGTGCATTATTCCATAAACATCACCTCCTAAATTCGTAAGTGATTTTATTATATCATCTAGTAAAATTATTTTATCTTCAGGTAAGTATTTAGGTTGGTCTTTATACTTATTCTCATCATAAATCAGTGATTTTTCTTTCTCTGCTCTAAAATTTCTTCCAATAACGGAATTGTCAAATTTACTATCGCAACAACTCAATCCAACCCATACTGGTAAACCAGTTTCGAGAGCTGCACTTAATAAAATTTTAGAGTGGTCTACATCCAAAAGCATTTCTAGAACCAATAAATCTGCTCCAGATTCTTTTAAAATTTTTGCAGCTTCTTTGTAATTTTCTTCCTCTTTTTTAAAGGTTGGTACAAATTCTGGATTTGGAACAAACTCATTTTCCTTTAGAGGAAAAAAGTTTGATAGGCTACCCGCTACTGCAATTTTATTTTCTTTTCCAGTATTTGATATCGCTTTTCTAGAAAGTTTAACTGAGTCTGAGATAAATTTATGTACTTGATCACCTTTGTTTAAACTTTCCAAATTATGTCTGTTAGTTGCAAATGTATTTGCGGTAATAATATCACAACCAGCATTAATAAAATTTTCATGAACTTTAATTACAATATCTGGTGATGTTAAAGTTGCTAATGCAGAAAATGCAGGGCTCATGTCACCGCCAAGTTTTGCTATTTCAGAACCGTTCCCTCCATCTAAAAATATTTTATTTTTTGATTTTAGCTTTTCTTTGAAAAGCATTTACTATGATTCTTTTGGGGCTAACACTACTGCAAGCACACCCCCCAACACAATCATGGAGCTACCAACAATTTCTCGCCATCCAAACGGTTCATCTGTTAAAATACCAGCAGAAACAACCCCAACAACAATTTCACTCAAATATAGTATTGCACAAAGTCCAGCACCTAGAACTGATGGTGACCACATTATTATTACGCCTGTAGGAATAAAATAAAATACTGAAATAAGAACCAAAAAAGTAAACATAGAGAGAAAAGCCTCTGCAGGTGGTACAGGTCCTAGATAATCTTTTAAAATATAACCAGCGAAAATATTAAATATTGTTCCATAAAAGAAAAAAGAAAATATTACAGGAAATACTCCATCTGTTTTAGTAATTTCCAAACGTATAAGCCCACCACCAAAAAGAACACCTCCTACTAAGGCCAACCAGTCTCCAGCATTTTGGGGTAGTGGTACAATATTAGATTTACTAAAAACAATCCATAAACCACCAAGAGCAAGACCCAATGTTAAAACTCTTTCTAAGCCAGGTCTTTTCTTTAAAAAAATTATTTCAAAAATTGTTGTCCAAACTGGTATCATGTAAAACATGATTAATGCACGCACAACATCTGTTAATAAAAAACTTAAGGCATAACATATAAAACCACTTCCTGTTAAAAGACCAACAAATGGTATTTCTAATCCTGATGAACGACCTTTAAATTTTCTCCACAAAGAAATTGGAGTTAGTAATAATATACCTATAATCATTTGAGAAATAGTTCCCCACCCCCCAGTTAAGCCACCATTTTCTAAATATCTTTGAGGAAGCCAATAAACTCCCCATGATCCAGCTGCTATTGCTAACATAAAAGCTATTTTAAAATGATGTCGATGTCTTACCATTAGTTTAATTTTGGTTTGTAATTTGAATTATTATAAATTTCCTCAAAGATTTTTGCAAAAGCAAATAGTTTTAAGTCGTCTTTATTTTTACCAATAATCTGCATTCCCATTGGTAAACCATTTTCATTAAAACCAACAGGAATAGTTATAGTTGGTAGCTCCAAGAGGCTTGATATAATAAAAACTTCTAGCCATCTATGATATGTATCGAGACTGGTCTCGTTAATTTTACTTGGAAATTGAATACTTTTATCAAAGGGAAACAATTGAGCAGAAGGTAAAGCTAAAAAATCAAATTTATCAAAAATTTTATTAACTTGCTCATTACATCTTTTTTTTTGTTCAAAAGCTAATTTTAAGTTATCAGATTGAATATCTTTACCTTTGTTGTATTCCCAAATTGCTTGAAATGTCATGGAATTTATATCTTTAATACCCATACTTAATGTATCTTGATAAATACTTTTAGATCTAAAGGTGGTCCAGCTGTTCCATAAAGCATCAGTATCTAAGCTTGGCTTTAAATATTCAATTTCAAGATTATTTTTTTCTAAATCTTTTAATTTTTTTTCACATATATCTAAAATGGATTTTTCAATATTATATTTACCATTCATATTAGATAGCCAAACAATCTTTAAATTTGAAAATTCTTTCTCTGAAAACTTTGCATTTCTAAATGAACTATCTAAATCAAACGAAATTTTATCTATTGGATGCCTTCCGGTAATAGCATCAATTAAAAATGTCATATCATTTGGTGTTTTTGCAAAACATCCTGGTGTTGTTAAAATAGGTATATCAAAATTTTGATATGTTCGATCAGCAGCAATCAAACCAGGAGTTGGTCTATATCCATAAATATTTGCATATGCAGCTGGACCTCTACAAGATCCCATTTGATCAGTACCGTCCGCAAATGGAAGTAGCCCAGCTGCAACCGCTGAACTTGCACCACCACTCGATCCTGCTGCAGACTTTTCAAAGTTATAAACATTAGATGTAGGTCCAAAAAGACGGTTAGTAGTATGTCCGCCAACACCTAATTCTGCGGTATTTGTTTTACCAATTATGATTGCTCCATTATCTATTAGTTTGTCTACAAATAGTGAATTTTTCTTAGGGCTATTATTTTTTGATCCTGCATAACCATATGTAGTTTTTAAACCAACAACATCAGAAAGATCTTTGATCGCTATAGGCAAACCATTTAAAATTTTTTTGCTATTTTGTAAATTATCTTTCTGTTCTGCTTCCTTAATTAATAATTCTCTATCTTTTTGTAAAACTATAGCATTAATATCTTTATTAAATTTTTCTATTCTTTCTAAGTAGTAAACTAAGACTTCTTTAATTGAGATTTGTCGGTTATTTATATTTTTTTGAATTTCTTCAACTGATAGATTATCAAGCATTAAAGCTTAACGAGCTTTTTTTATACTTTGTAAAACCATTTCTTTCATTTCTTCAAAAGAGACTTTCTTTGGGTTTTGGCCATACGCTTGATCTTTCATTGCTTTCTCTGCAATTCTTGCTGCACTGTCCTCGGGAACATTTAATTCACTTAAGCTTTTAGGGATTTTAACTCTATCTAACAAATCTTCCATATTTTTAATGAATGCATCAACTGAATGATCTTTATATTGCATTGCTTCAGACATTCTTTGAACTTTTTCCTCCATACCAGGTAAATTGAAACGTAAAACTACGGGTAAAACTATTGCATTAGTTAAACCATGGTGCGTATTGTACTCAGCACCAACCACGTGAGATATAGAATGTACATTACCTAATCCTTTTAAAAATGATATTCCTGCTAAACAAGATCCAACATGCATTCCACCTCTTGCTAAAATACTATCTGGTTGTTCTACGGCAGTTACTAGTGATTTGGATATCAATGATAGACCTTCTAATGCTGCTCCATCACACAGAGGATTAAATCCTGGAACGCAGTATCCTTCAATTGCATGAATTAATGCATCTACACCTGTCCATGCTGTTAGATTAGCGGGTAGTCCTATTGTTAATTCTGGATCAATTAATGCTAATGAAGGTCTCACATCAGGGTGCCACATGCAAAATTTCATTCCCTCTTTTAAATACGTTACCATAGCTGTAATTTCTGTTTCTGCTCCTGTTCCTGCTGTTGTAGGAATAGTTATAATTTTTGGAAATGGGTTATCTTTACTTATTATTGGAGGAGTTAACTCAAACTCAAAATTTCTGAGTGGAACATCATTATTTGCTGTTAAACAAATTAATTTACCTCCATCCATAGCACTTCCACCACCTATAGCTATGATTGCATCATGATTTCCATCTTTAAATTTTTTGCAACCAACTGAAACTTCATCCTCTCTTGGATTAGGGGATATATCGAAAAATAAATCAGATTTTACATTAGAATCAGACAAATAACTTTGTAAATTCGAAATAAATGGCAACTTTGGACTTCCCTTGTCAGTTACTATCAAGGGATTTTTTATATTTAAGTTATTACAAATTGTTCCAATTTCTTTTAAACGTCCGGCTCCGTACGCAATATTGGTTGGGAAAGTCCAATCTTGATTTGATAAGATATCAGATTCATTTAGTTTAAAGTTACTCATTTTATTTGTAAGGTTTATACAATTTTTTAAAAGATTTTAACAATGAAATTATCATCTGAAAAAGTAGATGTGAAGAAAACCTATCTTGCTGTGACTACGATGCTCATGGCTATACTTTGTATAGATTTTTACATGGTTGTGATAAAATTTCTTGGTGATGAATATTCTGTTATTCAACTAGCAGTTTTTAGAAATGCAGCGGGAATTATTCCTTTAATTCTTCTAATAATATTCACGAAAGAATATTTTTCAATTTTTCGAAAAATTGACAAAAAATTTTTAATTTTAAGCTTTTTTAGAGGTTTAGCATTTTTATCAATGAATATATTTGTATTTATTTCTGTAATAAATTTAGAGTTTGCAACAGCAATGACTTTGACATTTTCATCACCATTTTTTATTGTAATTTTATCTATATTTTTTTTAAAAGATAAAGTTGGTAAATATAGATGGTCTGCAATTTTTTTAGGTTTCTTTGGTGTTGTTCTAATTATGAAACCAACCAGTGAGATATTTAGTTTTTATTCAATATTTCCAATTATGACTGCATTTGCATGGGCGATCAGTGTTATAATACTTAAATTTATTCCCGAAGGTCATTCAACTGCAAAAATACAATTATACTCATTAATTTTTAACGTACTGGGTGGACTAGTATTATTTTTTATAACCAGCGGCCATGTTGAAATCAAAAATGTTCAAGACTTTTTTTTAATGACACTAACTGGTATTCTTGGTGGTACAGCTGCTATTTTATTTATTTATTCTTATAGATTAATCTCCGCAAGTAAGATGGCATCATTTGAGTATTTAGGAATACCCTCATCATTTGTATTAGGGTGGATTTTTTTTAATGAAGCGCCTTGGGCTCAACTTTTTCCTGGAGTTATATTAATAATATTAGCAGGTATGATAATTATTTGGAGAGACAAGGTTAATGAGAAAAGTATAAAAGGCAATAAACAGATTAACTAGCAGATCTCATTGATTTCATCACAATAGAACGGTCAATTTCACCTAGCAAGTCTCCAGTTTCAGAGCAAATAACTGGAAATTTTTTATCGGTATCAACAAGTTTATCTATCAAAGTTTCAATTTTAGAATTATCAGGAATGCAGTCTGCTTTAGATGAATAAAGTTTTTTAGTATCATCGCAACAATCTTTTCTCATTACTTTTCCTGCACTTAAAACTTTATACTTTGGAACATCTTCACAAAAATCTTTAACGTATTGGTCTATAGGATTTGCAACTATTTCCTCGGGTGTTCCAACTTGTGAAACTTCTCCGTCTTTCATTATTGCGATATGATCTCCCATTTTAATTGCCTCTAAAAAATCGTGTGTAATAAAAACCATAGTTTTTTGTAGTTTGTCTTGAATTTTAAGTAGTTCATCCTGCATCTCTCTTCTTATTAGTGGATCTAAAGCTGAAAATGGTTCGTCAAAAATTAGAATTTCAGGATCTACAGCAAGTGCTCTAGCCAAACCCACTCTTTGTTGCATTCCACCAGATAACTCTCTTGGGTAGTTATTGTGCCAACCTTCTAATCCTACCATTTTCAATACTTCCATTGACTTATCTAATCTGTCTTGTTTTTTACTTCCTCTAATTTCCAAACCATATCCAATATTTTCAATAACTGTTCGGTGCGGGAATAATCCAAAATGTTGGAATACCATACTCATTTTATTTCTTCTAAGATCTAAAAGTTCACTATTACTCATTTTTGTTACATCGGTATCATCCATTTTAACAGTTCCAGACGTGGGTTCTATTAATCTTGAGATACATCTAACTAAAGTAGATTTTCCACTTCCTGAAAGGCCCATGACAACAAAAGTCTCACCTTTAACAATTGAAAAACTTACATCTTTAACAGCAACAACATGTCCTGTTTTTTCTTGAACCTCTTTTATAGATAGGTTTTTGTCTAAATTTTTGATTATTCTTTTTTCATCTGGTCCGAATAATTTCCAGATATTTGAGCAAGTGATTTTTTGTTCAACAGCCATTTAATTACTAATTGTGAAATAGACAATATTTTACTTTAAAAGTAAAATTATTTATTTAAATTAAATATTTTATGTCTTCTGAACAAACTGTAATTGTTGATAAATCAGGCAGCTCCAAAAGTGTTATCACCTATGTTGCAATAATATTGGTATTTTTAGTTGCGCTATTTTTATCCAGTCAAAGTGAAGGTCCTTCCAAACTTCCTAAAGTTGTAACTGATGAATTTACTTTTACTGCTTGGGTAAATGATGGTGAAGACTATTTAAAAAAAAATTATAGATGGATGACAAAAATTATAGCTGGATACATTAAGTCTGGTTATTACTTTTTAGAGGATTTTTTAATAGATTCTCCATGGCTTTTAGTAGCTTCAATAATATTTTTACCATGTCTGATAGCAGGTGGCTTAAGGTTAGGATTATATTCATTGTTTGTAATTTACTTTTGGGGAGCTGTTGGAATGTGGGATGAGTCACTTCAGACTGTAGCTCTGATGGGCTTATCCGTTTTACTCTGTGTTTTCTTTGGTGTCATTCTTGGTGTTTTATGTTCGCAAAGTGATCGCTTTGATGGTTTTATGAAACCAATACTAGACACGATGCAAGTAATGCCTGCTTTTGTCTATTTATTTCCTGCGTTGTTCTTTTTTGGAATTGGAGGTGCTCCTGCAATTTTAGCAACAATGATTTATGCTATGCCACCTGTAATAAGATTAACGAATTCTGGTATAAGACAAGTTTCAAAAGATACAATAGAGTCCGCAACATCATTTGGATCAAGTAAATTGCAACTACTATTTAAAATAAAAATCCCGTTATCTTTACCAAGTATAATGATGGGAATTAACCAGGTAATTATGATGGCATTAGCTTTAGTTGTTTTAGCTTGCTTTATTGGTGCAGAAGGTATTGGTGGTCAAGTATGGTTAGCTATTAGAAACCTCGATGTTGGTTGGGCAATGGAAGGTGGTTTGTGCATATTATTTATGGCTATAATGTTTGATAGATTTAGTATGTCTTTAACAAAACAAAAAGATATTCTGCCATCAGATGTACAGCCTTTTTATCTTCTACCTCAAAGTTGGGAAAAGTTTCAAGTTGCAAGATTAATTGAAAAACCTATTTTATATTTACATTTTGCAATAAATTTAATCTGTAAGAGTGTTACTAATTTAATAGCTACCTTTGTTAAATATATCTTTTCAATTTTTAATAAAGAGAATGCTGAAGATTTAAGAGAATTTTTAAGCAGAAGATATTATGTCATACCATCTTTTATAGTCTTTATAATTATTTCGTTGGTTGACAGTTATCTAATTTCAATTGGAACTTTCCCAGAAGAATGGAAATTATCAATCAGGCAGCCTATTGCAGATGGAGTTAAGTCATTAACTATAAATCCAGGCTTTATAGCATTTACAAAAGGCTTAAGAGCTTTTGTATATCTTAATTTGTTAAGACCACTTGATACATTCTTAACACATATACCATGGTGGTATACTATGAGTGTATTTGTTGCAATTGGCTATTTTACAGTTAATTTAAGATTTGCAATCATAACTGCTTTGCTTCTTCTATTTATTGGTGCTTGTGGAATTTGGCCACAATCAATGATAACTCTTTCATCAGTTTTAGTTTCTGTTGTCTTATGTTTTGCAATTGGTGTTCCACTTGGAATTATCGCATCTTATAACCAAAGGTTTAAGGAAGTTTTAAATGTTGTGCTAGACGCAATGCAAACACTTCCTTATTTTTGTTATCTGATACCAGTTTTAATGTTTTTTGGTGGAGGAATAGTTTCAGCTGTACTTGCAACTGTTATTTATTCAATTCCTCCAATAATAAGGCTAACTGCACTTGGTTTAACACAAGTATCAGGTACATACTCTGAGGTATCAAGATCTTTTGGAGGAACGCTTCTTCAAACTTTACAAAAAATTAAATTTCCGCTAGCCGTTCCAAGCTTGGTTATTGGATTTAATCAAACAGTTGTAATGGCATTTGCAATGCAAATTGTAACTCCTTTAATTGGTGGTAAGGGATTAGGTTTAGAAGTATTCAATGGATTAGCTAGGTCTGATACTGGAAGAGGATTAGCTGCAGGGATCGGTATAGTTCTTCTTGCTATAATTATTGATCGTATAACTTTAGCTTGGACTAAAAAACAAAGACAAGCACTCGGATTAGAAGCAAATTAGGATGACCAAAGATAAAGGTCTGCCTTTAACAAGTAACCATTGGGGTACTTATAGAGCTAAAGTTAAAAATGGTAAAGTTGAGGAACTTGTTGGTTGGGAGCATGATAAAGATCCATCACCTATCGCACAAGGAATAGTTGATGTTTTAGACGGACCAACACGTATCGATAAGCCAATGGTTAGAAAAAGTTGGCTTGAAAGAGGTCCAGGGGCAAACAATAATTTAAGAGGTGTTGAACCATTTATTGCAGTTAGTTGGGATAAAGCAGAGGAACTTGTAGCAAACGAAATTAATAGAGTAAAAGAAAAACATGGAAACTCCTCAATATTTGGCGGTTCATATGGTTGGGCCAGTGCAGGCAGATTTCATCATGCCCAAAGCCAATTACATAGATTTTTAAATTGTGTTGGTGGATATACTAGATCAAAATTTACATATAGTTTTGCTGCTGCAGAAGCAATGGTTCCACATATTCTTGGGAGTTATCGTGCTTATCTTGATACATGTACTAGTTGGGAGTCTATAAAAAAAAATACAGAAATTTTTATATGTTTTGGGGGAGTTCCAATAAAAAATGGACAAATCTCACAAGGTGGAACAGGTCATCACTATCAAAAAGAAAATTTGATTGAGTCTGCAAAATCAGGCATAGAGTTTATAAATATTAGTCCACTTAAATCTGATTTAATCAACGAGGTAAATGGTGAATGGATTGCAGCAAGACCAAATACAGATACTGCTTTAATGTTAGGACTGGCACACACAATTTACTCAGAAGGACTTTGCGATACTGATTTTTTAAATAAATATACGGAGGGCTTTGATAAATTTTTACCCTACCTTTTAGGAAAAAATGACGGTATTGAAAAAAGTGCCGAATGGGCTTCAGCAATTTGTAATATTTCAGTATCTAAAATTAAAGAGATAGCTACTAAAATTTCAAAAAAAAGAAGTATGATTTCAGTGAGCTGGTCTTTAACTAGACAAGATCACGGTGAACAACCTTTTTGGATGGCTATTATGCTTGCCTCTATGATTGGTCAAATAGGATTACCAGGAGGTGGGTTTGGTTTTGGTTATAGTGCTACAAATTTTATTGGTGGTCAATTCAAAGTTTTACCAGGAGCAGCATTTCCACAAGCAGAAAATGAAATAGAAAATTTTATACCAGTTGCAAGAATTAGTGATCTTTTGCTTAATCCAGGAAAAAAATTTGATTTTAATGGAAAGTCATATGTGTATCCTGATACCAAGATAGTTTACTGGGCAGGTGGAAATCCATTTCATCATCATCAAGATTTAAATAGACTAATAAAAGCTTGGGAAAAACCAGATACGATAATTTCAAACGAATGGTGTTGGAATACACTTGCAAAAAGATCTGATATTGTTTTACCTTGCACTACTCCGTTAGAGAGGACTGACATTATGATGACGCCTAGAGATCCATTTGTTGTATCTATGGATAAAATAATTGAACCATATGGGCAATCTAAAAATGATTTTGAAATATTTGCAAATATTGCAAAAAAAATGGGTATTGAGGAAAAATTTACTGAAGGAAAAAGCCAAGATGATTGGCAAGAATGGATTTATAAACAAACATTTGATAGGGCGGCAGCAGCAAATATTGAAATACCTAAATATGAAAAATTTAGAGAGCAAAAATGGTTTAAAATTAATGATCCAACAGAACCAACAATAATGTTGAAAGATTTCAGAGAAGATCCTAAAAAAAATCCACTTGATACACCTAGTGGTAAAATTGAAATATTTTCAAAAACCGTGGCTGATTTTAATTATGATGATTGTCCAGGACATCCTGTATGGTTTGAGCCTTGTGAATGGCTGGGCAAAGTAAATAAAAAATATCCTCTTCACTTAATATCAAATCAACCGAAAAATAAACTACACAGCCAAATGGATCACGGAAAATATAGTAAGTCATTCAAAATAAATGAAAGAGAGCCTCTGGAAATTAATCCTTTGGATGCAAACAAACGTAATTTAAAAAATGGAGATGTAGTTAGAATGTTTAATGAGAGAGGATCTTGCTTAGCTGGAATAAAAATCACTGATGATGTAATGCAAGGAGTGGTACAAATGAGTACTGGTGCATGGTATGATCCAGAAAATCCTAGCCAATATGGAAGTATGTGTAAGCACGGTAACCCAAATGTGTTAACGCCAGATAAAGGTACATCAAAACTTGGACAAGGTCCTATTGCACATTCTTGTCTTATTGAGATAGAAAAATATAACGATAAAGTCCCAAAATTAACTGCCTTTGATCCACCTACAATTATAAGATCTAACGCAAAAACAAATTAGAGAGATTAAATTGGGAAATCTACAAGAAGAATCTGATCTTAACAAAACTATTAAAATTAGTGCAAGAAGATTTGAAGAATCTCCTTACATTGAAAGAACAGATAGTCCTAAGATGGTTCGTGGAGTTTATGCAGGAAGATATTTTCCAATATCAATAGGAGAAGATGCGATTGAAAAATATTGGCTCCTAAGACAGAAAGCATTAATTTTTGATGTTCCAGAAAAACCAGTAGAGATATCAGGTAAGGATGCAATTCCTTTTTTAGAAAAAATATTAACAAGAAAAATTTCATCTATTAAAGAAGGTAGAGGTTATTACTCATTAGCCTGTACCCCGCAAGGTGGAATTTTTATGGATGGAGTTATTTTCAAATTTAGTGATAATAAATTTTGGTATGTACAAGCTGACGGTCCATTTGAAGATTGGTTATTAGCACACAGTGAAAATTTTGATGTGAAAATATCAGATCCAAAGTCAAGAGTTCTACAAATTCAAGGTCCTGCATCTATTGATATTATGAAAAAAGCATCAAAAGGAGGTATTGATGAAAGCATGCCTTATTTTAGATCAGGTTTTTTTAATCTTGGAGGGCAAGATCTATATGTTTCAAGAACTGGATTTACCAACGAACTAGGGTTTGAAATTTATTCTGATGGTTATAAAACAGATCACTTAGCTCTTTGGGATCATCTTATTGAATGTGGAAAACCTTATGGGATGGAGCTATCGTCCTCTCGTGCAATGACTATAAGAAGAATTGAAGGAGGAATATTTGGAAATTTAACTGATATAGATACATCAATGACACCCTTTGAAGCTGGTTTAGGTTTTTTTGTAAATATGGATAAAGGTGATTTTATTGGAAGAGAAGCGTTATCCAAAAAAAATAAAGGTACATGTTTATTTGGAGTTACTTGTGCAACTGATACTCCTACCTCAGGAAGTAAAGTTATGGAAGGTGATAATATTATAGGTCATATAACTGCGGGTGTCCCCTCACCTACGTTAAAACTTGGAATTGGATATGTAAGATTTTACGAACCTAAAGAATGGCCTGGTAAAAAGTTAAAGTTAAAATTACCTAATGGTAAAATTCATGACTGTAATGTAGTTAAATTACCATTTTTTGATCATGATAAAAAAATAGTTAAAGGCCTGGATAGATCTATTCCGAAGAGAACCTAAATTTAATAATAATTTAGTTATTGAAACAATTGACCACGCTTTTTATGCCTAAAATTACCAAATAATATAACATTATAACTTATTAATGGTTCAATTTTATAAGTTTACATAACTATAATTTTTGAACTAAAATATAACTTTAATTAATTAAATAGAGGAGAAATAATGAAATTATCTAAAACAATTTCAGCCTTGATATTATCTTTTGTTCTTTTAGTTGGAGGTTTAACTCAAGCTAATGCTAAAAGATTGACTGCAGCTGTCGCTGACTGGACAGGTGGAGAGATTACATGTCAAGTTGCTGTAAGTATGTTAGAGGAAGAGCTAGGATACAAAGTCAAAAGAGTTGTATTCCCATCTGGAACAGGTTTATGGGAAGCAATTGCTGCTGGAGAAATTGACTTTGCATGCGAAAGTTGGCCAAGTTATGCTGAGGCTGACACAGTAATGATGAAAGGACCACTTATTTATGATGGTCAAACAATGTTTAATTACGAAGGTGATGGAAGTGTAAAACTTTTAGGTACAACAGGAATAATTGGACTTTCTGATTACTACATCCCGAGATATGCAGCTGAAAGTCTGGGAATTAAAACTTGGAAAGATTTAAATAAACATAAAGATAAATTTGCAACAATCGAAACTGGTGGCAAAGGAAGACTAATTGGTTGTCCTGTAGCTGGTTGGAACTGTCATGACCAAAAAAGATTAGATCTTTTAGGAATTGATTTCCAAGCTGATGAGCTTGGAACAGAAGCTGCTGCGATTGCAGAAGCAGTTGCTGCTTATGAAAGAAAAGAACCATTCTTATTATATCTTTGGGAGCCACATTGGTTTTTTGGAGCATACGACATGGTAGGTGTTCAACTTCCTGCTCATAAAACTTGTGACTCTTTTACAGAGGCGAACAACTGGAAAGATTGTGGAACTGCAGCATGGCCTGCAACTGGTTGGGCTAAAGACTACACGTTCAACTACGGTAACCCTGCTACATTTGCAAAACCAGAACACGCTAAAGCTGCTGAGTTCTTCACTAAAATGAAGTTCGATAATGCAGATCAAGCTGTAATGTTAGTTGAAGTAAAACAAAAGAACAGAGATCTTAAAGAAGTAGTTAAAGAATGGAAAGACGCTAATCCAGGTAAATGGAAAAACTGGATACCAAAATAATTCTTTAATAATTATTAAAAGTTAAATTAAAGGGCTTTGATTAATTTCAAGGCCCTTTTTTTTATTCTTGATTATTTGGGTCTTGCTCGTTTGCTAGAGTTTCTTCTTCTTGCATTTCCTCTAAAGAAGCATCACCACTCTCTTCATTTGTATCGATAGGATCTGAAGTTGGTGCTTCAGTTGAATTTTGTAATTCTTCTAAATCATCTTTTGATACTTGAATTTTTTCTGGAATTTTTCTAGCTCTTTTAGAAGGTAATATTGGAACACCGCTTTTAGATATTTCGCCTTTATATAAATTTTCAAAATCATCACCTATGTCTTCATCTTCTTCTCCTGTATCATCAACTTGTTCTACATGTTTTCTTAATTTATATACTGCAGCTTCAGTTAAATCTGGAACTTTGATTGTTTCTTCGGCAATCTCTCTTAAGGCGATAACTGTATTCTTATCATTGTCTCTTTCTAAAGTAGGTTCTATCCCAGAATTTAGTTGAGTAGCTCTCTCTTTTGCTACTAGCACTAACTCATATGGACTTTCTACTTTATCTATACAATCTTCTACTGTAACTCTAGCCATGGCCGGTTATTTATACCTGGGTCTATAAAAAATCAAGCTATTTTTAGATATATTCAGGATTGAGTTTTTTTCTTACAAAAAAAAGCAAAACTATTGATGAAAATATATAGATTGAGGAAACAATTGCAATTTTCTCAATCGTAAAACCAAAATCAATTAATACACCAAATAATGCTGTTCCAAATGCTGTTGAAAAAACCATCAATGCTGTGGTTAAAGCCTTTATAGAGCCAATGTGTTTTACACCATATAACTCAGCCCATGTGGATGAGCCTAAAACGTTAGCTAATCCATTTGAAATACCAATTAAACCTAAAAATACAAATGCAGTAAATGGAATATCAAAAAAAATAATAACAAATGTTGAAAGTAGCAAAGGTATATTCATAAAAATTAATAATTTTCTGCTAGTAAACTTATCAATTAGGATACCTGATATTAATAATGTAATTACTGACAGTAATGAATAAACCATAAAAGATTGAGCAATAACGTATTCTCCCCATTCCTTGGAAGATGTAATAAATGATTGATAAACAAAAACACCAGTGGCAATCCATGGCATGGCAAGTAAGTTTGAACTTATAATATAAAATCTATAATCCTTAATAACCTCAATTCTTGCCCATTGTTTAATGTCTTTATTCTTAACTTCGTTATTTTCAGCATTTTCTCTTGAATCTAAATTTAGTTCTTTAATTAAAAAGTAAGATGCAATTGGAAGAAAAACTAAAACCAACAATGAAATAAATATCCAAATATTTTGCCAGTTATATAAGGTTAAAAGATATATTATTGTTACAGGTAAAATAAATTCAGCAACTGATAAACCAAACCATCCTATGCTTAAAGCTTTACCTCTAGATTTAGTAAAATATCTTGAGATTGTTGTTGATGCCGTATGTGACATCATCCCTTGACCTGAAAATCGCATTAAAAATATAGCAATGAATAAAAATGCAATTGATGAAATTTTTGAAAAGAAAAAACATGAAAACGATAGAAGAACTGTTACATAAATTGCAAATCTAAATACATTAATATCGTCAATTTTTTTTCCTACCCAAATGAATAAAAAACTACTTAATAATGTTGCGGTTGCATAAATTGATCCAAATTGTCCGTGGGAAATATTTAGATCATCTCTTACACTCGGATTAAATAAACCAATAAAAAAACTCTGTCCAAAACTTGAAAAAAATGTAAAAATAAATCCAAATATAATTACTTTTAAACTTAAGCTTTTAAACATAGAAAATTATGACGTGTAATGTTGCTTTTATTGGTCTGGGTGTCATGGGTTATCCGATGGCAGGTTATATATCAAAAGGTGGTTATAATGTAACTGTTTTTAATAGAACAAAATCAAAAGCAGAAAAATGGATTAAAGATTACAAGGGTAAAATAGCTGAAACACCAGCTGAAGCTGCAAAGGATGCGGAATTTATTTTTACCTGTGTTGGAAATGATAATGATTTAAGAGAAGTGACCTTTGGTGAGAACGGTGCTTTTAAAACTATAAAAGAAGGATCTGTTTATATTGATAACACAACTGCCTCTGCAACAATTGCAAGAGAAATTTATGATTATGCCAAAAAAAATAATTTTGGTGCATTAGATGCGCCTGTGTCAGGAGGTCAGGCTGGTGCAGAGAATGGTGCACTCACTGTTATGATTGGTGGTGATCAATCTGATTTTGAAAAAGCTGAAGACAAAATTGATTGTTACAGTAAAAAAATGAAGTTACTTGGAAAAGCTGGATCTGGTCAACTTGCTAAGATGGTTAATCAAATTTGTATAGCAGGTTTAGTTCAAGGATTGTCTGAAGGTATAAATTTTGGAATGAAAGCTGGTTTAAATATGGAAGATGTAATTGAAGTTATTTCAAAAGGAGCAGCTCAATCGTGGCAAATGGAGAATAGATATAAAACTATGATTGATGATAAATTTGACTTTGGTTTTGCTGTTGATTGGATGAGAAAAGATTTAAAAATTGCAATGGAAGAAGCTAAAAATAATGGTTCTTTATTACCTGTTACAGAGCTAGTAGATAAATATTATGGCGATGTTCAAGAAATGGGTGGAAATCGTTGGGATACTTCTAGCTTAATAAAAAGATTTAGAAAATAAAGTATGCAACCAGCATACTATGAAGACTTAGCAGAAATACAAAATAAGTACTGGTCTATGCTTGAAGATGCAGTAACCAATAGAGGTTCACCTTTTAGAATTCCAGTTTTTATGTGCTCACACAAAGACGATATTGAGGGAAGAATAGTTGTTTTAAGGAAGTCTGACAGAGAAAACAATTTATTGCAATTTCATACTGATTTAAGGTCTCCAAAAGTAAATATACTTAAAAACAATAATAAAGCTTCGTTACTTTTCTATGATAAAGAAGAAAAAATACAATTAAGAGTAAAAGTTGAATGTGAAATAAATAATCAAAATTCAGTGACAGAGGCATCTTGGAAAAAAACCCAACACATTAGTAGAAGATGTTATTTAACTGATAGTCCTCCTGGAACTGTATCCGAAAAACCTACTTCAGGAATGATTTCTAAGTTAGAAGATTTTGATTATACAATGGAACAAAGTGAAGATGGTTATAAAAATTTTACTGTTATCAAATGTTATATAAAATCAATAGAATGGCTATATCTTGCAGCAAAAGGTCATAGAAGAGCTAAATTTGATTTCAAAACAAATAAAAATTCTTGGTTAGTTCCTTAAAAAATCGATTTAGAATATCTCTTCCAATTATCCTGATATCTTTCTGCGTTTTTTGTAATTAATTTTGCTTCTTCTGATGAAACTTGTCTTACGACTTTTCCAGGTGATCCCATTACTAAAGAGTTGTCTGGAATTTCTTTATTTTCAGTTATCAACGCTTTGGATCCTATGATGCAGTTTTTTCCAATTTTTGCATTGTTAAGAACAACAGCACCAATCCCAATTAAACTATTATCATCTATTGTACATCCATGAAGCATAACTAAATGACCAATAGTTACATTTTTTCCAATTTTAAGTGGATAACCTGGGTCAGTATGTAGAACACTTCCGTCTTGAACATTAGATCCCTCTCCTATCAAGATATTTTCTATATCTCCTCTTAAAGTTGCATTGAACCATACACTGCTATTTTTTTCTAAAGTAACATCTCCAATAACCACTGCATTAGGTGCAACCCAATTTTCGCCAGAGTTTTTCGGTTTTTTATCTTCCAAATCGTAAAACATAATTTATATAATATTATATGTCTCTTACAAAAACTCCAATATGTGATTTTGGAAAAAAAGCTGACGACTTTCGTCTAAAATCAACTGAAAACAAAATTGTTTCTTTAAATGAAATAAAAGGTGAAAAAGGTGCTCTCATTATGTTTATTTGTAATCATTGTCCGTATGTAAAGGCAGTCATCAAAGATATTGCTGAAGATTGCAAAAAACTTGAAAATTTTGGAATTAAATCGGTTGCAATATGCTCCAATGATCAAATCAATTATCCAGAGGATTCATTTGAAAATATGATTATATTTAGAAAAAAGCATAATTTTAGTTTTCCATATTTAATCGATGATACGCAAAATGTTGCAAAAAAATATGAAGCTGTGTGTACTCCTGATTTTTTTGGTTATAACGAAAATTTAGAACTTCAATACAGAGGAAGAATAAGAGAATTAAAAGAACTCAAACCTGTAAGAAATGGAGAGAGTGATTTGTATATAGCAATGAAACAAATATCTGAAACAGGCAATGGTCCGAAAGATCAAATACCCAGCATGGGTTGTAATATTAAGTGGTTGAATAATTAATGCATTTAATAATAACGAGAACTTTTCCACCTGATGTTGGTGGAATGCAAAATTTAATGTGGGGTTTAGCTAGATCTTTATCTAAATTTTTTCTGATAAAAGTTTTTGCAGATCATACAAATGGTTTTGAAAAATTTGACAATTCAGTTTCTTTTTCAATTGAAAGAGTGAGTGGTGTTAAGTTATTTAGAAAATATAGAAAATCGTATTTAATAAATGAATATTTAAAACAAAATAATAATGTCCAATGTCTAATTGCAGATCATTGGAAGAGTTTGGAACTAATTCAAACCAATAAAAAAAAGATATGTTTAATACATTCTAAAGAAATTAATCATCCAAAAGACTCAAGATTAAATACAAAAGTATTAAAAGTATTAAATAATGTGGATCATGTAATAGCAAATTCTCATTTTACAAAAGATCTCGCTATCAATCTTGGTATTGAAGAACACAGAATTTTAGTAATTAATCCAGGTGTTGATCCTGTAAAGGAAATACCAAGTAAAGATTTAAAAAAAGCTGATGAAATATTTAAGGGTAAAAAACAAAGACTTATTACTGTTTCAAGATATGATAAACGAAAAAATCACGAAAAAGTAATAATGGCTATCAGAAATCTAAAAGAAGTTTATCCAGATATTGTCTACATATGTATAGGTTATGGTGATGAAGAAGAAAATTTAAAAAAACTTGTAATTGAGCTAAAATTGGAGGATCAAGTAAAATTTTTAAAAGATATTCCTAGTAATTTTAAAAATGCATTAATTTCAAAATCTAATGTATTTATAATGCCATCTATTATTTACAAAAAATCAGTTGAGGGATTTGGTATAGCCTATGTAGAAGCAGCTCAATATGGAATTCCTTCAATTGGAGGAAAAGATGGTGGTGCTTCAGATGCAATTATACATGAAAAAACTGGTTTAATATGTGATGGTAATAATTTGGATGATATTTATTCAAGTATAGATCAAATATTTAAAGAAAATAAATATTTTGAATATGGAAAAGCAGCTTATGAAAATTCTAAAAATTTTCATTGGGATAAGATTATTGAAAGCTATAAACGAATCTTATAAATTTAAAGTATGATAGATAAATTTAACGGAATATTTTACCTAGTTGTATTCGTTGTTCATTTTCTTGGTTACGCTTTTTACGCATATAAATGCATCTTTGCTACTCAATCTTTCTTAGATCAATACGCAATGGATAAAACTGGAGCTATCATGACAAGATTTTTTGGATCATTCTTTCTTGGATCAGTTTTAATGGCTATTTATATTATGTTTATAAGATCTGGAGGTGTTGAAAATACCTGGGGATTTTTTAATTTGATATTTGTACAAAATTTAATGGCATTCTTAATTGGTATTTATGCAATTAAGATAAGTAAATTAGGTCATACAGATAAAACTTCAATTGAAGGTGTAATTGCACCTGGAGTATTAACTATTTTAAGTGCTATTCTTTGTTATGGTTTAGCGGATAAGATTTACACTTAATTTTTTAGGCTAACAACTCCATCATTCTTTCAAATACCTTATCAGCAGATAATTTATTTAAATCATCAACCTGAATTGCTCTAAATTTCTCTCTTTCTATACTTACAAGTTTTGCAGATTTGTGAGGACCAAATAATGCAAGTCCTTTAACACCTAAGTGGGCAGATATATGAGCAGGGCCAGTATCATTAGCAATTACAAATTTACTATCTTTTATTAAAGATGCTAATTGAGAAATATTTAGAGATTTTCCATTATCCAAAATACATTCAGCGTTTATATTTGAAGCTTCTTTTATTTCTTCTGGTCCGGGTGCAACTATTATCTTGTATTCATCTTTAAATTCATTCTTAATTTTGTTTGAAAGTTCATTATAGTACGGCCACCTTTTTATGGTTAAGTGTGGTGAACAAAATGGGAAAAGTAAAATATATTTATTTAAATTGTATTCATTTTTCAGGTTTGCAATATCAGAACAGGCCCATGAAAAATCAGGGTAAAGAGTGTGCTTTGAAACTAAATTACAAGTTTTAATTTGATGATCAAATCGATCTAAAACCGAAAGCTTATCAAATTCTTGTTTTGTTTTTCCCTCTGGCAAAGTTGTTAAAGATGACGACCAAATATCTTTTTTTGAATTTTTAAAAAGGATATTTTTATAAAAGGATGTCCTGTTTGAGTTTTGCAAATCATATATTTTTAAAAAGTTATACTTTTTTAAATCTCTCATTAATGAATATAGGTAAAAAGGATTAAATCTTGATAATCGCTTATCTAAAATTGGCTCTTTAATATATGGATTTTTTCTAAATAGGTCTAAATAAGGTTTTGTTGTCAAAATAAATATATCATCATCTTTATGATTTTCAGAAATATCTTGAATTACACCACTTGCTTGAGCTATATCGCCTAAAGAGCCATGTTTAATAATTAATATATTGGACATATTTGTAACAACTTAACACAGTATAAAAAATTATGAATAAAATACTAGTTGAAGTCTCTGTTGGTGAACTTTTAGATAAAATTTCGATTTTAGAAATTAAAAAAGAAAAAATTAAAGATTCTGAAAAGCTTAAGTTTATAAATGATGAATATAATGTGCTGAAAGATCAATTTAACAAATATGTTAAATCTGATGAAAAGATTGACAAATTGTTTAAATCTCTAAAAGAAATTAATAGTAAACTCTGGGTAATAGAGGATGATAAAAGATTATGTGAAAAAAATTCAGATTTTGGTGAAGAATTTATTAAATTATCAAGAGATGTTCATTTTTTAAATGATGAAAGAGCAAAGATAAAATTAGAAATGAACAATCATACAGGCTCAAAAATTAAAGAAATTAAAGAATATACAAGTTACTAATCTTTTAGTGAGTGATAAGTCATCAATCAAATATATAATAACGTTATCTATTCCTATTTTTTTTGCAAATCTTGCAATTCCACTTGTTGGTATTGTTGATACAGCATTAATGGGAAATTCAGGTAACAAAAGTTTCTTAGCTGCAACAAGTGTAGCTACGAGTTTTTTTTCATTAATTTTTTGGAGTTTTGGTTTTTTAAGAATGGGAACAGTTGGGATTGTAAGTCAATCATATGGAAAAGAAGATTATAAAAGTATTTTAAATTTAATTTTTAGAAATTTATTTTTTGTAATTTTAATATCATTGTTCTTAATAATTTTTAAAGAACAGATTTTTAGTTTATGTTTATTTTTTTTTGATTTATCTAAAGAAACTGAAAGAAACTTTAAGGTTTATTTTAATATTAGAATTTATTCATCAATATTTGAATTAACTATTTATATTATAATTGGTTTATTTATAGGATTACAAAAAACCAAAATATCAAGTTTTGCAATTGGGAGTTTATCAATTTTAAATATTTTAATAAGTACAATATTGGTATTAGAATATGATTTAAATATTAAAGGTGTTGCGTATGGAACTCTATTAGCTACTTTTTTAACCTCCCTTATATTTTTAACTTACAGTTTTCATTTCTTAAAAAGATACACTGAAATTAATTTAAATATTAAAGAAATTTTAAATATTTCTAAAATTAAAATTTTAATTGAAATAAACTTAAATATATTTCTAAGAACAATTTTATTAACTTTTTCTTTCTTTTGGTTTACATACCTAAGTAGTAAAATTGGAGAAGAGTATATAGCTGCTAACACAATTTTAATTAACCTTATATTTCTCTCCGCATTTATCTTAGACTCATATGCTTTTTCAACAGAAGGTATAATTGGATTTTCAGTTGGTAAAAAAAATAAAAAGTTATTTTCAAATACAGTCAAAAACTCATTTATATTGAGCTCATTTACTGGAGCAGTAATTTCTTTTGTTTATTTTTTTGTAAATAACGCATTCATTAATTTTATGACTGATATAGAAAGTGTTAGAAATATTAGTTATCAATTTTCAATTTGGCTGATTTTATTACCTTTTATATCCTCGTTTTGTTATCAATTTGATGGGATCTTTATTGGTGCCTCACAAACTAAAGAGCTTAGAGATGCAATGTTTATTTCAGTGATATTGTATTTATTATCATCTTATTTTTTAGTCCAAAATTTTGGAAATCTGGGTTTGTGGATTTCTTTTACAATATTTTTATTTTTAAGAGCTCTTACTTTAGGATTTTATTTCAAACGTATATATTTAAAATTCTAAGTTTGAAAACCATATTTTTTTTCAAGAAACTTTATTAAATTATGAACGCAAAAGGTCATAAATAAATATATACCTCCAGCAACTATAAATACCTCGATTGGTTTAAAAGTTGTTGAAATAATATATTTTGCAACACCTGTAAGATCCATCAATGTTACTGTACTTGCAAGGGATGTTCCTTTAAGCATTAATATTATTTCATTTCCATAAGCTGGTAATGATTGTTTAATCGCTATAGGTATTTGTATTTTATAAAAAATTACTTTGTTTGGTATACCAAGACTTTTTCCAGCTTCTATTAATCCAGGTTTTATTGTTTGAAAAGCTGATCTTAATATTTCTGATGTGTATGCACCTGTATTTAGTGCAAAGGCAATTATTGCACACCAATATGGTTCTTTAAGTATCACCCATAAAAAAGTAGATCTTAAGTATTCGATTTGTCCAAGTCCAAAATAAATAATAAATATTTGAACCAATAATGGTGTACCTCTAAAAACGTATGAGTATCCATATGCAAATTTATTTATAATTGGATTTTTGTTCATCCTTAAAATTGCAAAAAGCAAACCAATAAACAATCCAAAAAATAAGGATAATGACAAAAGCTTCAGAGTAATTACAGTTGCACTTAATAACTTTGGAAAGCTACCAATCATCAATTCAAAATCCATTTAAAATCCCCTACTATATCTAACTTCAAGTTTATTAATTAATTTCATACTTAAATAAGTAAGTAATAAATATAAAACTGCAGCAAATGAATAAAAGAACAAAGGATCTCTAGTTGATCCAGCAGCGATATAAGATTGCCTCATAATTTCAACTAAACCTGTTACTGAAATTAAAGAGGTATCTTTTAATGTAATTTGCCAAACATTACTTAGATTTGGAATTGCAAGTCTTAACATTTGAGGAAGGATAATTTTATAAAACTGAATATGTTTTTTTATCCCCAAAACTTTTGAAGCTTCAAACTGTCCTTTATCTATTGATTGTATGGCTCCTCTAAATACTTCAGTTGAATATGCGCCTGAAATAATACCTATTGCAAATGAACCTGTAATAAATGCATTAATTTCAATATATTCGTAATAACCAAACATAGAAGCAACAAACATTATTGCTCCACTTCCACCGAAAAAGAAAAGATAAATTACCAATAATTCTGGAACACCTCTAATAACTGTAGTGTAAAAATTACCAATTAAATTTAATGATTTGTGTTTTGATAATTTTAAAGGGGTAAAAATAAGTGCAAAGAAAAATCCAATTAACATAGCTGTTATTGAAACAGCTAAAGTCATTAGGGTTGCATAAAATAACTCATCACCCCAACCAGTTTTGCCAAATGCGAGAAGTTCCATAGATTTTGGCGACTATAATATATAGTCGCCAAATCTGAAATATTTACATAGAAGCGTCGAAACCAAAGTGTTTAATAGCAAGTTTGCTAATAATTCCTTGTTTTCTTGCTTTATCAATCGCTTTGTTGAAATCTTTTAGAAGTTTAGCATCTCTTTTTCCGATAGCATCATCTCCGCCTTGTCTAATTCCAACACCTACTCCATTTCCAAATGCACCGCCTGAAAAAGTAGGTCCAACTAGAACAACAGGTTTGCCAGATTTATCAGCGTAATCAGTAAAAGCAACAGCAGCTGCTAATGCAGCATCACATCTTCCTGATGCTAGATCTAGATTGACTTCGTCTTGTGTTTTGTAAGTTCTTACATTTACAGTTCCTACATCACCTGAATCTAAAAAGTTTTGGTGAATTGTAGCTGTTTGTACACAAACTGTTTTACCAGCTAATGCACCTGTAATTGTTTTAAGAGCTTTTTTAACATCAGATCCACCTAAAGATAAATTTATACCTTCTGGCGTATCCATTCCTTCAAGATCAGATCCTTTCATTACTGCTAAAGAAGCAACTTCATCAGCATAACCTTGCGAAAAAGTAATTGTTTTTTGTCTTTCTGCAGTAATCGACATACCAGCCATGATCGCATCAAATTTTCTCATTAATAGAGCTGGAATCATTCCATCCCAATCCTGTTCAACGATCGTACATTCGGCTTTCATGATTTTGCATAATTCATTTGCAAGCTCAACTTCAAAACCAATAAGGTTTCCAGAAGCATCTTTAGAATTCCAAGGAGGGTAAGCTCCCTCTGTTCCAATTTTAATAGAGTCTGCATTTGAAGAGATAGTTAAGAAAAAGGAAATTAAAATTCCTAATCCTAATGTTTTAAATTTATTCATTTTTCCTCCAAAATAATAAAATTTATTATTTCACAATTATTGATATTTAAAAAGAAAAATTAATGATTTATTGATGACGAAAAGTTCCAAGCACAATCAAAACTTGGGATATAAACTCTTGAAAGTTGTGTATTTCCAAAATTCTCATTAAAAACATTTAACCAACTATCAACTTGTTTTGGTTTTTTATCTTGGCTTCCAACCTGCGCTGTAATAACTCCTTTAGGTTTTAATATTCTCACTAAAGATTCCATATTTTTTGCTGCAAGATCTATACAAAATTGATCATCATTTAAATCAACAAATATTTGATCGTAAGTATCATCTTTAACAGATTTTATACTTTCAAAAGCATCTCCCCATACACACTTTACTGAATTTTTTTCAGTAGCCTTTTCACCTATTTTACTTAAATGTTTATCGCATACATCAACTACCTCAGGATCTAATTCAAACCAATCTATAAAACCAAAGTTTTGTGAAATACATTCTCTTGCAACTCCACCATCTCCTCCACCAATAATTGCAGCTTTTTCTTTTTTAGAGTTCAATTTAAGGCCAGAGTTAACAAATGTTGAGCTGTAAAGATGCTCATCACTTTCAGCTACTTGTATTTCGTTATCAATAAAGAGTGCTTTTCCAAATTGTTCCAAATCAAGAATTTCAATATATTGACCAACTTTAGATTTAAAATTTTCTAAAACTTTATTAACTACATATGCTTTGTTTAAACCAGGTGAGCTATAGTTATCGTGATAAAGATCAATTGTATCTCTATTGAATTCTTTTTTAATTATATTCGTGTGTTGAATTTCTTCTTTAATGATTTTCAATGCAACAGAGGGTGAAACTTTTCCACAAGTAAAGAAATCAAAACTAATTATACCTTTTTCTGGAAAAGTGTGAAAACTTATATGGCTTTCGGCGAGAAGTGCTACAAGTGTAAAGCCTTGAGGTTCAAATTTATATTTTGAAATTTCTAAAACTGTTACTTTTGCAACCTTTGCTATTTTATAAACTAATTTTTCAAAAAAAGCAGGTTCGTACTCTTTATTTGTACCAATTATATCTAAAGTAATGTGTTCTCCTACTTTAGTCATAAATTATCCTCTCTTATAATTTTTAGCCTTTGCCAACACTTTATTCATTTCGACATTTGAAAGAATCTTTGGCTTACCAATCTTGAGTGCCGTTATATACTGCAAAGAGAGATTTTCAACCTCTTCAGCTAATTCAAAAGCTTTGGATAAATTATCATCATATGCAATTTGACCGTGATTTGAAATCAAACATGCTTTTCTATTTTTTAATGCTTTTAAAATATTTACTGAAAGCTTTCTGGTACCATAGGTTGCATAGTTTGCACATTTGATGTCATTTCCACCTGCTAAAGCTACCATATAATGAAAAGCTGGAATTGATTTTTTATGAACTGATAATGCAGTGGCATTAGTTGAATGTGAATGCACTATTGCATTAGCTTCCTCTTTTTTTAAATAAATATCTTGATGAAATTTCCACTCAGAAGATGGTATTCCTAATTTTTTATCAAATTTTCCATTTAAACTTACATAAACAATATCTTTGTTTTTAAGAGATGAATATTTCTTTCCAGAAGGTGTAATAAAAAAACCTTTTTTAAACCTTACTGAGATATTACCAGATCTGAGAGCTGATAATTTTCTGCTATTTAACAACTTTGAAAATTTAATGATTTCTGACTTTAACTTGTTCATTTAAATAATCTTTTAAGTCCATCTTCAGATGCTTCACATATTCCTCGCTCTGTAATTAAAGCAGTAACATATTTTGCTGGTGTTACATCGAAAGCTAAATTTAATGCTTTACTTTTTTTAGGATAAATTTGAATTCCATCGACTTTTTTATCTCCTATAATTCCATCTATATGTGAAAGCTCGTTAGGATCTCTCTCTTCAATTGGAATATCCTCAGAATTTTTTAAATTCCAATCAATTGTTGAGCTAGGTAATGCAACGTAGAAAGGGACATTATTATCTTTTGCTGCAAGTGCTTTAAGGTAGGTTCCGATTTTATTACAGACATCTCCATTGGATAATGTTCTATCAGTGCCAACAATACACATATCGACCTGTCCTCTTTGCATTAAAATTCCTCCAGTATTATCTGCAATAATTGTGTTTGGTATTTCTTCCTCATTAAGTTCGTATGAGGTTAAATTTGCACCTTGATTTCTGGGTCTCGTCTCATCTACCCAAATATGAATTGGAATACCTTTTTTATGTGCATGGTATATTGGAGATGTAGCCGTACCCCAATTAATCGTTGCTAACCACCCGGCATTACAATGTGTTAGTATATTTATAGTGCTTTTTTTTTTATTATAAATTTCCTCTATTAACTTGAGACCATTTTTTCCTATCTCCTCACAAAATGTTTCATCTTCACCACAAATTAACTCGGCTTCTTTTAAAGCAACATCAAATAGATTTTCAGATTTAATCATAGAGATTTTGTTGTTCATTCTATGAACGGCCCATTGAAGATTAATTGCAGTAGGTCTTGCTTTAACTAAATCTTCAGCACTTTTTTTTATAAAATTTAAATCATTATTTTCTTTAATAGCTAAAACAATACCAAATGCTGCTGTGGCTCCAATTAACGGAGCCCCTCTTACCTCCATAACTTTTATTGCATTAATCGCATCATCAACAGTCTCTAAATTTTTAATAATAAATTCATGAGGTAATTTTGTCTGATCAATTATTTTGACATTTTTTGAATTTTGATCAAACCAGATAGTTTTATAATTCTTTCCCTCAATTCTCATTATTTAATACTCTTCCAGCGATATACTTCAGTTTTTTAATTGTTTTTTGGGATCTCTTTTCAGGAGCGGTAATAATTGCAACATCTAAACAATTATTAGTTGGATCATTTGGATCAATGTGATTTTCAAAATTTTTGATCAAATTTTTAATCATATTTTTGGCTTTTGCAGCATTATCTAAAAGAACTTTAATTACCTGTTGGACATCGACATTTTCATGATCTGGATGCCAACAATCATAATCTGTTACCATTGACACAGAGGCATATCTTATTTCAGCTTCTCTTGCGAGTTTTGCTTCGGGCATGTTTGTCATTCCAATCACATCAGCTTTCCATGATCTATATAAGTTAGACTCTGCTAATGTGGAAAATTGTGGGCCCTCCATTACTACATAAATTCCACCTCTTTGATAATTAATATTTTCTGATTTAATTGCTTCCTCACATGCATTCATTAAACCATTTGAAGTTGGATGGGCCATTGATACGTGGGCTACTATTTCATCATCAAAAAAAGTTTTATTTCTTGCAAATGTTCTGTCTATAAATTGATCAACTATTACAAATTTACCTGGAGAATGATCTTCTTTCAAAGATCCTACTGCAGAAATGGATACAATATCTGTAACACCAAGTTGTTTTAATGCATCTATATTGGCTCTAAAATTTATTTTTGATGGGGATATAAAGTGACCTCTTCCGTGACGAGGTAAAAAATATACCTCATTGTTATTATATTTTGTTTTTAAAATTTGATCTGACGGCTTTCCCCAAGCTGTGTCTATACTCAACATTTCCCTATTCTTAAATTCTTCTACGTCATAGAGACCACTTCCACCGATTATAGCTAATTTATTATTTGCCATATTTAAAAAATTAATTATTTAATAGTTATAATTAAGTAATATGGATTTAAAAGAATATATTAGGTCAATACCTGACTATCCTAAAAAAGGCATTTTATTTAGAGACATTACAACTCTGATTAAAAATGAAAAAGCATTTGAAGAGACTGTAAACCAAATAATTGAAAGATCGAAAAAATATAAAGTTGATAAGATAGCTGCTATTGAATCAAGAGGATTTGTTTTTGCTTCTGCAGTTTCATATCTTTTAAAGAAACCATTCATCATGTTACGTAAAAAAAATAAATTACCTGCTGATGTATATTCTGTTAATTTTGAACTTGAATATGGAACAGCAACAATTGAAGTGCATAAAGACTCAATTAATGAAAAAGATAATGTCCTAATAATTGATGATTTAATTGCTACAGGAGGTACTGCAGAAGCTGCAGCAAAGTTAGTTGAAATCTCAAAAGGAAAAGTTGCTGCATTCATCTTTGTAATTAATTTATTTGATCTTGGTGGATGTGAAAAATTAATCAAAAAAAATTATAAAGTTGAAAATTTAATTGAATTTCCTGGTCATTGAATGGTAGCGGGAAGTGGGATCGAACCACTGACCTCGGGCTTATGAGTCCCGCGCTCTAACCAACTGAGCTACCCCGCCATAAATTAAATGTTCTTATACAAATTAAAAAATTATCTTGCAAGTTTTATGAAGATATCACCCATTCCTGATTTTAATTGATCCAATGGAGTGTTATTTCTGAACTCACAAAACTTACCAGTTACTTGGTGTGTATTAATATAATCTAAATCGGTAGATAAGCACGGCCTACTTTCATGTAAGTAACCAATTACTAATTTATTATCTAAGACACTTACTTGTGACTTATCAAGATTATCACCATTACAAAAATAATTCTTATTTACTTGAATAGGAAAATCTTTCTTTCCACACGGATTATCAATTGTTAATACATAAAATTCTTTTTCAATATCCGTAAATTTATATTTCATTTTCTGAGTTTTTGAATATTTCATCAAATCACAGCTACATGGAATACAACATCTATAATATGCTCCACATATTTTCTTTTCCGTCACATTTTCTTTTACGAATACAAATTCAGGTGTCGATTTAGGGCTTATTAATGACCCTGATACTGCACAATATAATTTATTATATTCTACAAAATCCTTGTAAGTAATATCTTTATCTAAAATATATTTAAAAAATTTTGGTCCAGCAGCATTTCTATTTTTGTCAGGAAATATTTTATTCCAATCATTTAATATATCTTGATAGTAGTTTTTTTCTGCTGCATTTAGATTGTTTATTGAAAATAATATCAAAATAAAAAAAGCAAAAAATTTAAAACTATTACTTATTTTCATCTAAATTTGGTCTTAGAAACCCATGTTAGACCAATTTATTTGGTCTTGTTTTTTGCTTTTAAATTTTGAAATTTCCTCTTTAGAAGGTTTTCTAAAAGCAAAAATCAACAATCCTGCTAACAATCCAAAAATTATTGTAAGTGAACACATGGTCATAAGATTTATATAAAAGCGTATTATTATTATTCAATAATTATAGATGGGTACTATTGTCGTACTAATTTTGTTTAACCTCGTAAGTTTTATTCAAATCTTCAATATTTAAAGTACTTTTTGATCCATTAGTCCATTTAATCTCAACTTTAATGTCTTTTTCATTCTCTCTAATTCCATAATGAGCTACTGGTTCCATCTGACAAAGATATCCTGATCCAGCATCAATAGTTTTTGAATGAATTCTTTTATTGCTTTTTAACGTAACTGTTGATCCTCTAGCAGGTGCTCCATATTTATTTAAAGGTTTTATTCTTAAATAATTAAAATCATTAATATCAGCTTTATAAAATGTAATTGGCTGCAACCCTGTTTCACCATGAGATACTAATAATTCTAAAATTCCGTCCCCATCAATATCTGCAACAGCAGCACCAGTTCCCAATCCTAAAGTTTCTAAACCGTTTTTAATTTTAATTTCTTTAAATTTACCATCCTCTAATATCTTAAATAATTTATTTGGCTCTCCAATATTGTTCATAAATATTTCATCATAACCATCATTATCAAAATCTGCTGATATGACAGTTCTTATTTTCGTTGGATTGCTATATGGAGGTTGCGCGATGTCTTTAAACTTGTCACCATCAAGAACATAGGCTCTATGATTTCCATCCCAATTAGATGTCAAAATATCCAGTCTTCCTCTGTAAAGAATATCACTTAAAGCAGTTCCTCTTCCGTTTTCATATCTATCTTCTACCTTGTAATCTTTTGCTACATCAGTAAATGATCCATTAACATTATAATATAAAAAATTATCACCTCTCTCGTTTGCTGCAAAAATATCTGATTGATCCGATAATATATGTCCCGACACTATTGCTCTTCCACCAGTTATTTTATTAAGTCCTAGTTTTGCTGCCTGGTCATTTATTTTGTTGTTAACTTTTTCATAAAACCTTGTGGGGCCTCCATAATTTGCAACATATATACCATATTGACCATTACCCTTTCTATCAACACAAACGACTGATCTTCCAGCTGTTAAATTTAAATCAGCTTTATTTTTTTTTATTTCAAATAAATCTATAAATTTATCTTTATTTAAATCTAAAAGTCTGTCAGAGTAAATTTTATCTCCGCTATAAGTATCAGTATTTAAAAAATAAATTTCTTCATAACCATCTTTGTCAATATCACACGCTGCAACACCAATTGTTCTTCTGCTCGGATCTGTGAATATATCTTCATTTATGATATTAACTATTTTTCCATCTTTATATGTGAGTGCTAAATTTTTAAATCCAAAACCTGTAACAACGAAATCAAATTTATTATCTTTATTTACATCTGTAACTGACACACCGTAACTAAGTCTAAATTCATTGTCTTGAATTTGATCTGTAATATCCAAAAAAAAATCTTTAGTTTGTCCTTTGATAGGAATAATAATTAATAAAATAATTAAAAAATATCTCATATTTGATAATTATAATATCTTTATGAATTTAAAACTGTTTATTTACAATTTGTATATTTAGACGTTTATTTCGATTTAGGATATTATTAACAAGAATTTATCTTAAATTCCTTTTATATTTCCTGGAAATATATTAATTAATATACATATTATTTGAATGAAAATTTTGATTACAGGTAGTGTAGGGTTTATTGGTTTTTCAATTGCACATGGTCTTCTAAAAGCTGGACATACAATTCTTGGTTATGATTCTATTAATAACTATTATGATGTTAAATTGAAACATGAACGAAATAAGATACTAAAAAAATTCAAAAAATATAATTTTGTTAAGGGAGAATTAGAAAACTATAAAAAAGTGAATAATACGGTCATAAATTTTAAACCTGAAATTATACTTCATTTAGCGGCACAAGCAGGAGTTAGGTATAGTTTAATAGCACCAAAAAAATATCTGTCCTCAAATATTAGTGGAACTTTCAATATAATTGAAGCAGCAAGAAATACCAGGGTTAAACACTTACTTATAGCATCAAGTTCATCTGTCTATGGATTAAGTAAAAAAAAAAAATTTAAAGAAATAGATAAAGTAGATGATCAAATAAGTATTTATGCAGCAACAAAAAAATCTACAGAAAGTATAGCTCACGCTTATTCATCCCTTTGGAAAATTCCTATTACAATGTTAAGATTCTTTACAGTATATGGGCCTTGGGGAAGACCTGACATGGCATATTTTAAATTTACACAATCCATCATTAATCAAAAAAAAATAGATGTATATAATAATGGACTTATGTTCAGAGATTTTACTTACATAGATGATGTTGTAAAATCAATTACACTCTTATTAAATAAGTTGCCCAACAATAAAATAAAGAAAAAAATTAAGAATGATTCTATTTCGACTGTTGCTCCTTTTAGAATTGTTAATATTGGTAATCAAAATAAAATTCTTCTTAAAGATTTTATAAATGCTATAGAGAAAGTTCTGAATCTGAAAGCAAAAAAAAATTTTTTACCTATACAAAAAGGTGATGTAAAGGAAACACTTTCAGATAGCAGCCTTCTGTATGAAATTACAAAATATAAACCTAAGATAAATTATGTTGAAGGAATAACTCGTTTCATTAAATGGTATAAAGATTATTACCAAAAATAAATTTATAGTTAATAAGAATTTCAATGCTTTTTTAAGATAATAATTATTTGAATTCTATTCAATAGAATGTATATCTTCCCTTTTGTGAGAATAGAGGAAGAACTAAAACTAGATTATTCAGATGTGCTATTTAGACCGAAAAGAAGCACTCTTCAAAGCCGTAAAGATGTAAATCTTAAAAGAACATATAGATTTAAATACTCAAACAACGAATGGTCTGGGATCCCAATTATTGCTGCTAATATGGATGGTGTTGGTGAATTAGGTATTGCTGAAAAGTTATCAGAGTTTCAAATGATAACTTGCCTCACAAAACAACATGATATTAAAAAAATTAAAGCTTTCAAAAAAATTAAATCAATTCATCCAAATATTGCACTTTCAATTGGTATTAAGAAAGACGATTTTGATAACTTAGACAAAATTTTAAAAGAATATAGTTTTATAAAATTTATTTGTATTGATGTTGCAAATGGATATTCAGAACATTTCTCAAAATTTTTAAAATCAGTTAGAGATAAATATCCAACAAAAACAATTATTGCTGGAAATGTCGTTACAGCTGATATGACACAAGAATTAATATTGTCAGGAGCTGATATAGTTAAAGTTGGAATTGGACCAGGCTCAGTTTGCACAACAAGATTACAAACAGGTGTTGGATACCCTCAACTTAGTGCAGTAATTGAATGTGCTGATGCAGCGCATGGTTTAGGCGCACATATAATTGCTGATGGGGGATGCACCTGTCCAGGAGATGTTGCAAAAGGATTTGGTGGCGGAGCTGACTTTGTAATGTTGGGTGGAATGCTTGCAGGTCACGATGAGGGAAAAGGTAAGTTAGTTAAATCAAATGGATCAAAATATATAGAATTTTATGGCTCGAGTTCTGAAACAGCAAACAAAAAACATTATGGCGGTTTATCAGACTATAGAAGTAGTGAAGGAAGAACTGTAAGAGTAAAATATAGAGGAAAAATAACTGACACAATTAAAGATATATTAGGTGGTGTTAGAAGTAGTTGTACTTATGTCGGTGCCCCCTCTTTAAAACAACTTAGTAAATGTACAACATTTGTAAGAGTTACAAAACAATTTAACGATACTTTTGTTAAATAATTAATTCCTAAAATTTTTTTGATTAAGGGGTTCTTGTAAAATATCTGCTTTATATTTTTTTTTTTCAATTTCTATATAAATATTTTTATCCTTAAGTGTTTCTTTCGTATTTCCAGAGTTTACATATCCAAATGATAAATTTTTATTATAACAAAATGAATAATTTCCTGACGTTGTTCTACCAATAATTTTATCATCTAAATAAATTGGTTCATCATGAAGTAATAAAGGGTGTCCTGGTTGGTTATCTTTTAAAGTAAACATCATCATACGTTTATCTAAAGGTTTATCTTTTATTTTAGACAATGCTTTCTTTCCAATAAAATCTATATTTTTCTTGTAGCTAATCAAAAAACTTAGTCCTGCTTGATATTGATTTTCCTCAGGTGATATATCATGACCCCAATGTAAAAATCCTGTTTCCATGCGCATTGTATCTAATGCATGCATGCCACATAAAGATAAATTAAATTCTTTTCCATTATCAGTAATTAAATTGAAAATTTTCTTTGAATTATTTATATCCATATAAAGTTCAAAACCATATTCACCAACATAAGATAATCTTTGTGCAAAAATATCTATATTATCTATTTGTATTTTTTTAAAAGATGCAAAGTTAATAACATCTCTTGATATATTATCTTTAGTCAGTTTTTTAAGGAGATCCTCACTTTTTGGACCAAATAAACCTAGACATGCTATTTCATCTGTAACATCTTTAAAATCTATATCTTGAGATAAATGTTTTAAAATATGAAATTTATCTCTTTCTCTATTAGCTGCAGAAGTAATTATTCTAAAATATTCTTTATCAAAACAAACAACGGTAAGATCAGTTTCAATACCACCATCTTCATTTAGCATTTGTGTATATGTAGTTTTGCCAGGTTCATTTTTAATGTTGGCGGTACAAAGTTTTTGAAGTTCAAAATGAACATTTTTACCTTTTAAGTCATATTTTGAAAATGCAGTTAGATCAAACAAACCAACGTTTTCTCTTGTATTTTTAGTCTCATACTCAACAGCAGGATACCAGTTTTGATAATTATAAGAGTATTCATATTCTGGTTTCTGTCCATTAAGTGCATACCACATCGGTCTTTCATAGCCTCCTGTTACACCAAAGCATGCACCTGCTTTTTTCATTTCATCATGATATGGGGTTAATTTTTGATCTCTAGAAGTTTTGTGTTGTTTAAATGGCCAATGCATTCCATATAAATCTCCAAGTGTTTCTGTAATTCTCTCTTTAATAAATCCTAACCCTGAATGAAATTTTTGAAATCTTTTTATATCATATGAAAATATATCTTCATTGATATGGCCGTTGATTAACCATTCTGCTGTTACTTTTCCAACACCTCCCCCACTCCCAATTCCAATACTATTTAAACCACAGCATACAAAAAAATTTTTAATTTCAGGAACTTCACCTAAAAGGGTATTTGTATCTGGTGTAAAAGACTCTGGGCCTGAAAAAAACTTTCTAATTCCAGCTGTTTCTAAAACTGGAAATCTTTTAATTGCAGAATTTAAATATGGTTCAAAATGTTCAAAATTTTCTTGAAATTCACCGAAAGAGAATTCCTCAGGAACTACATTTGTCTTATTCCATGCAGGTATTGAATTTCCCTCAAAAATTCCAACTAATATTTTACCTGCATCTTCTTTAATGTAAGTCCTATTATCAAAATCTCTTATCACCGGTAAATTGCTTGAAAGATTTTTTATAGGTTCAGTGATAATATAAAAATGTTCTGCTGGATAAAGAGGGATGCTAACTCCAGCCTTTTCTCCAATTTGTCTAGACCACATACCTGATGCAAGAACTATGTATTCACAATCAATAATTTGATCATTTACTCTAACACCAGAAATTCTACCCTTCTTAGTTAAGATTTCTTTTACAGGTGATTTTTCATAAATTTTAGCACCTTCCATTTTTGCTGCTTTGGCCAGCATATGTGTTACGCCTGATGGATCCGCTGCACCATCTCCAGGCATCAAAATTCCACCTAAAACTTCATCAGTATTTACAATTGGATACTTTTTTTTTATTTGATCTTTATCTAAAATTCGTACATCAACATCATAAAGTTGTGCTGTTGTTGCTTGTCTTTGTAACTCCTGCCACCTACCTTTGTTTTCTGCAATTGAAAGTGCACCATTTAATCTTAAACCTGGTGAGTGATCTACCTTTTTTTCTAGCTCTTTATATAAATCCAGTGTGTATTTTCTAATCTTAGTGATAGCTGCTGAGGGACCTAATTGACTTACTAATCCCGCAGCATGCCAAGTAGTTCCAGATGTTAATTGATCTCTCTCTAGTAAAATTACATCTTTCCAACCAAATTTTGCTAAATGATATAAGCAGGATGTTCCGACAACACCACCACCTATAACAACTACTTTACAACTTTTTGGAAGATTTTTAATCATTTTTAAATTAATTATAATTATAAATGTATAAATCAAGCAACAATATTTTAGTAACAGGTGGAGCTGGATATATCGGAAGCCACATTGTTGAAAAATTAGTTAAAACTAAAAATAGAGTAATAATCTTAGATAATTTAGTAACTGGATATAAAAAATTAATTAATAAAAAAGCTAAATTCATCAAGGCTGATATCAAAAATAAGAAAGATCTAACAAGAATTATAAAAAATAACAAAATTGAATCAATTATTCACCTTGCGGCCTACTTAAATGTAAGTGAAGCAGAAAAGAATAAAAAAAAATATTATAATAATAATGTTATTGGTACAAAAAATCTTATTGAAGCTTGTGGGAATTCATCAGTTAAAAACATAATTTTTTCATCATCATGTGCAGTATATGGTAATGTTAAAGGTGCAGTAGATGAAAATAAAAAACCTAATCCGGGTGGATACTATGGTTATACTAAATTTAAAGGGGAAGAATTAATTAAAAAGTATAAAAAAAAATATAATTATAATTTTGGTATTTTAAGATATTTTAATGTTGCGGGAGCTAGCCTATCTGGAAAAATTGGTGAAATCGAGACTTCGCATGGACACTTAATAAAAAATTTAGCAATTGAGTCTTTAAAGAATAAACCAAAAATTAATATCTTTGGTAATGATTATTTAACAAAAGATGGCACTTGCATTAGAGATTATATACATGTTTCTGATTTAGCTGATATTCATATTAAAGGATTAAAGTATTTAAAAGATAACCAAAAATCATTTATTTTAAACTGTGGGTATGGAAAAGGATATTCTGTTCAACAGATAGTCAATATTTTTAAGAAAATAAAAAAAGGTATTGAGGTTAAGTATCAAAAAAGAAGACCTGGTGATATTGCTCAAGTATTTGCAAATACCTCAAAATTTAAAAAGATTATAATTTGGAGGCCAAAGTATAATGATATTAAATTAATAATACAAAGTGCAATTAAATGGGAAAAAAAATTAAAAACTAATTTTTATCTAAATTTTTAACATATTCTAAGTCTGAAGCTATCATCATTTTTACTAATTTGGAAAAATTAGTTTTAGGTTTCCATTTCAGTTCTCTCTTTGCTTTTTGATAATTTCCCTTAAGAATATTTACCTCAGTAGGTCTAAAAAATTTTTTATCTATAACTATTATAGCTTTATTATTCTCGGTGTTTATTAATTTTTCGTTTAAACCTTTTCCAACCCACTTTGTTTTAAGTTTTAATGCTTTAATCGACTCATTAATAAACTGTTTAATTGAATGATTTTTTCCTGTCGCAATTACATAATCATCTGGCTTTTTTGATTGAAGCATTTTCCACATAGCCTCAACATAATCATCAGCATAGCCCCAATCTCTTTTTGCATAAAGATTTCCTATTTTTAAATTTTTTTGTTTTTTTAACACAATTTTTGATAAGCCAAGAGTAATTTTTCTAGTGATAAATTCTTCTCCGCGAAGTGGGGACTCGTGGTTAAAAAGAATGCCACTTACTGCGTGAAGATTATATGCTTCTCTATAATTTTGAACAGAATAATGAGCAAAAGTCTTTGAAGTGGCATATGGACTTCTTGGGTGAAACAAAGTTTTTTCATCTTGTTTAATACTTTTGCTTTCACCAAACATTTCAGATGTAGACGCTTGATAAAATTTTATTTTATTTTTCTTGTTTCTTATAATTTCTAAAAGATTTAGAGTACCAATAGAATTTACTAAAGAGGTTTCTATTGGGTTTTGAAAAGAACTATAAACAAAAGATTGAGCTGCTAAATTATAAACTTCATCTACTTTGTATTTATCAAATATTCTTATAAGATTATTTATTTCTTTTATATCTGTATCTTCAATAATTACTTTATCATTTATATTTAATTTCTCTAACCTCCAATTAAAACTTCTAGCAGATCTTCTCTCTAAACCAATAACCTTATAATTTTTTTTTAAAAGAAACCTTGCTAGGTAGGCACCATCTTGTCCAGTAATTCCAGTAATTAAAGCAGTTTTTTTTGTCATCAATTATATTTAAGATGTATCTTATGCAAAATTATTTCAAAACTTATAATGTTATTTTTGTATTCAAAATTCATTTTATTTAATAAATAATTAACATTTTAAGGCTTAGTAAATCTATTTAAATTTGAACCCTTTTTAGACATTTCATTTTCAATCCAATTATAAGTTTTTGTTAGTCCATCTTTTAAATTCATTTTATAACTCCAATTAAGGACTTTTTTTATCAATTCATTATTGCTAGATCTTCCTCTAACACCTTTGGGTTTATCTAATTGATAATTTTTATTTAAAGTTTTTACTTTCGAAATATCTTCAATCATTTCAATCATTTGATTTATTGAAACTTGTTCATCGCTTCCTATATTTAAAGGTCCTGAGTAATTTGACTCAAATAATCTTAAAGTTCCTTCAACACATTCGTCAACGTACAAAAAAGTTCTTGTTTGTTTACCATCCCCCCAAACATCTATCGTATCTTTATTTTCTTTCTTGGCTTGAATAATTTTTCTACAAAGAGCAGCTGGTGCTTTTTCTCTACCACCATCGTATGTTCCAAAAGGTCCATAGATATTATGATAGCGTGCTACTCTTACCTCAAGACCATAATCTTCCATAAAGTGCCTGCACATTCTTTCACTAAATAATTTTTCCCATCCGTAACCATCTTCTGGATTTGCTGGGTAAGCATCTTCCTCCTTTAAACCATCAATAAAAACATCTTCTTGTTTCTTTGTATTATAAGCACAAGCACTAGATGAAAAAAAATATTTATGAACTTTACTCTCGTTGCAAGCTATCAAAAGGTTTGTATTTATTAAAACGGACTGCATACATTCAGCTTTATTATTTTCAATAAAACCCATCCCTCCCATATTACATGCCATATTAAAAACGAAATCAATATTTTTAGTTACCTCTCTGCAATTAGATATATCTTTCATATCCATTGCATAATGATTTTTAGCTTCTGAAAAATCTTGGAACCAAAATTCTTTTGGTTTTATATCAGTGGCAACTATAGAATTACCATCTTTTAACAATCGATTTACTAAATGGCCTCCAATAAAGCCGCCGGCACCAACAATTAGTATTTTTTTATTTTTAATCATAAATTAACAAGAAATTGCTGTATCATTAAAATATTTAACAATAATAATACTTACAAAAAATTTTGTTTATATAATAAAAAAATCATTTTAAATATTTGAAAATTGAAGTTCTATTTTTAACATCATAACTTGTTTCGCTTAAAAAAACCATATTCATTCTCTTATCATAAAAATTTATAATTTTTTGATTTTCGTTAAATAAACTATAGTTATTTATCTTGTCAGTTTTATTAAATCCATCAAATCCTATAAGAAAAATTTTTTTTGCATTTATTTCTTTGGCTGCAGCTAAAGATATAGCTAAAGGTGAATTATTAATTTTTTTTGAAAGTAGATTTTTTTTTAATTTAAAAAAGTTTTGATTTTTTTTTGGTAGTAAAGTTTTATCATCTATCAAATTATTAATAATGAATTTATTTTTGTTTAAATAATTCTTATTAATTTTCAATATTTCATTTCCTGTTATGCATGTAACAGATCTTGCAGATAAATTTTTGAATAACTCTGTATTTCTTGAGCTAGAAAAAATTACAAAAAGATTTTTCTTTTCTTTTAGAAATTCTTGAAGATAATTTATTTTTTTTTTAACTGTAATTCCTCCACCAATAATTAAAACTTCTTTTTTTTTAAAATTTAATTTTTTGATAATATTAATTTTTTTTTCCTTTTTTTTAAAAAGATATGATACAATGTCTGTCATATCATATCTTTTAGATTTTATTAATTGCATTGCTTCTGATTGAGGAGAATTTGTAGAACCTGATATCATATAGGGCAAAGTAGCCCCCCATTTTTCCTCATTTCTAATCTCCTCAAACTTATCAACCACATTGCCAATATTTTTGAAGTTTTTAATTTTAATTTTATTCAACCTAATTCCTAAATAAGATAACAGCAATTCAGTTTTTAAGTTTCCAGCCCCTCTTCCCATACCTGTAAAAGTACAGTCTACAAAATCTACTTTATGATCAATTGCCTCAATTGAATTTGAAAGTGCTAGCTCTAAATTATTATGACTATGAAATCCAATTTTTAAATTTTTATCTATTAATTTAATTTTCTTTATAATATTACCTACGTCTCCAGGAATTAATGTTCCGTAAGAGTCAACTAAATACAAAATATCGTAATACTTATTTAATTTAATAACATTTGAAATTATTTTTTTATCTTTAAGAGTTAAATGGACGTACATTAAATTAACCGCTACTGTAAAACCCAGTTTTTTTGTAATCTCTAAGTATTTTTTAATCTTTGACAAGTTTCTTGGGTTAACTGCAAATCTGACTAAATCTACACATGATCTGCAATCTTTTAAATTCAATTCTAATTCTTTTGGTGTTTTCCAATCTTTCAAATCAATCATAATTGAAATCTTTGTTCTATTGCCAATTTTCTTTTTTATGTTTTGTAGTTTTGTTTTTGTAAGAAAATAATATTCACCAAAATAAGATTTTTTTTTTCTATTGCCTCTATAACCTACTTCAACAATATTTATTGGAAGATGTTTGGCTAAATCTAAATAATTATTGACCAAATCATCACTAAAATCCCAACCGGTGTAATATCCTCCATCTCTAAGAGTGCAATCTAGAATTTTCATTTTAATATAATTAATATAAACACAAACATATTATAGTTTTAATTGTAAATTATAAATTAAATAATTTTGACTTTGTAAGCTTTATTTAACTCTTAATCAATTTGATATAGAAAAAATTATAAAACTCCAGAATAAAAATTTCGTGTGTTTTTATTTTGTAATTAAATAAATAGAAGAAGGAAAAAAACCTCTACTTTCATTTATTTCTATACCATTGTAATCTTTTTGGGGTTCATACATTGGAAATATTTCCTTTAGTTCATTTGGATTTTCATAATGTAGATGGCTCATGCAAAACAAAATTTCAATTTTTGAATTGTTAACTAATAATGCTTGTAACATTTGGGTTTCTAACCATTGAAACATTGTATTGTTAGCATCCCTCTGGAAATTATAAGGAAAAAAAATATCATGAATATGAATTATTACACCTGGTTTTAATTTTGGAATTACCTCAAGGTATATTTTAGATACATCGCTTCCAATTTTTAAAGAATGCGTGGAGTCTATAAATAAAAAATCTCCATAAGATAAATCATCAAATATTTTTTCGTCACATTGCTGTAATTTTTTATTTATTAAATGTATATTGGTATTGTTCTTTAAAAATTTTGATGGGTAAGGTTCAATACAAGTAATATTTTTTGCACCAGTTTTCAACATAATAAAAGTAGAAACTCCAGACCCAATTTCAACAATTTTTTTAGGAGAATAATATTTTATAACTCCATAAAGTGCTTGCGCCTCGATAGTTCCATATCCTGGTCCTGCATTTAATTTGATTGCTTCATTATATAAATTACCTTTTTTATACTCTTCTTTAAAAGGCTGTACAATTTTTTTCATATTCGCTAGCTGTTGTTCCAGATTGATTGAAATTCCATCTAAATTTGATTTCTTTTGCCAACTCCTATCTTTATTCAGCTCTAAGATATTTGATACAGGTACATAATAATGGTCTGGCAAAATTATCAATTTAAACCTTAAACCAATTTTAAATATTTTTAATAATAATTTTTTTAATATTTCTTTAATATCTTTTTTAAACATCTTTAAATAAATCTAAAATATTATTAATTATTAAACTTTATATATGAATTTAATATCAAAAAAATTATTAATCTGATTCAAATTCTTTTGTAAAGTCTATTTTAAAGTTTAGTTTTTTTTGAAAAAAACAAAATTACTTATTTTTAATTAATAATTATATTTAAATTTTTGTTTTTTTACGCTCTATGATTGATTATTGTTTAATTATTATTATTTTTAATATGTTTCATCAAAAAAATTAATTTAAAGGCCTTAGTGTATCTTGGTAAAAATACAAACGGGTTAAATATTATTCTAATCAACCAACCTATATAAATTTTATCAAAAAATAACGGTATTCTGGCTTGTTGCCCTGTAAAAAAGGCTATTGCTGCTCCACTACATATAATTGATGGTTTATAATTTAAATTTGTTTTTAAATAACTACCTAATAACTCCTGTGTCCCACCTCCTAAATTTATGATTATGTACTTTGGTTTTCTTTTATTTATAATGTTTAAGAGAACTTTGTCTTCAATAAGATCAGATTGATAAATAGGCGCAATATAATGAAAGAAATTTTTTATGCCAATAGATTTAAGATATTTATTATTGATTATTTTATCTTTATTTGAAGGGTCAATTGACAAAATCATATTTGATGTATTTTTTTGCGATAATAAAAATTCTTTTAAGAATTTTAATCCTGAATACTTTTTAACTTTTATCTTTTTTAAAAAATTTAATAATATACAAAAAAAACCACTATCAAATAAAGCTATATCGGCGTGTTTAAGCGCATTATGATATTTTATATTATTATCAATTTCTTTTAATGCAGGTGCAGCTGGCAAAACTAGCAACCCACCTTTATCAATTAAAAGTTTTATTGATTTAAAATCACCATCAATAAATCTAATTCCAAAAAAAACATATTCTTTCATTTAATTTTCAGTAAAAAAAAGATCTATATTTTTTGAGTTTGGATCATTTTTTTGATCTAATTTGTGCGGTAAGTTTAAGTTATTACCGATCTTAATTGGATTTCGCGCAAACGTTAATTCAATTGCGGTAGGAATATCTCGTTTATCTGGTTTAGAATAATTATTTGCATGAATATGAACTAAATCTAAGTCTATTTCTTCAATAAAATTTGAGATTTTTTCAAGATGTAAATCAACATCATGAAACTCTATGGCTATACCAACTATTAATTTTGAATTTTTAACTAAATCATCGAGAATTCTATATTCTGATCCCTCTATATCAATTTTTAAAAAAAAATTTGAATTTACTTTTGAAAGCACAAGGATTTGATCAAATGTGATTGTCTCATAGTTTAAACCGCCACCTACACCTATTTTTTTTTGTACAAGTAAATTTTCTTTTTTATTGAAAAATTTTTTAAAATTATAAAAATTAAATATAGCGCCTAAAAAATTTTTAAATTCAAATTTGAAAAAATTAAATATAATTTTTTTCAAAAAAAATTTATTTGTCGTAGTAGGGTCAAAAGCAATTATTGGACAATTATTTTTTTTTTTGAAATCATTTTCAAAAGAGAAATCATCAGATATACCAAATGATAAAAGTAATTTAGTTTTTTCTATAGACTCTTTATAAATAAGATATCCTCCATCATTATCTTTTCCTAACCTAACAAGAGCATAATTTGCACTAGGTTTAAAATTTTTAGGTAACATATTTACAATTATTTAGACTGTAAGATAAATTATTATATGTAGAAATTTTTTTTTGTTTTTTACACAAACTTTTACTTTTAACTATTTCTCTATTAATTAAAATGAATTCTTTAGCGTCAATTTTGATTAATCGACCAAGATAATATTCAGCAAACATTGGTATTATTGTTATTGTAGAAATCATTATCAATTTAATTAAAAATTATTTACGAAAATATAATATAATTTAAATTTATGAAAAATACTAATTTTTTAAATTATACAAAATTACAATACAAAAGATTTACGAATAATATAATATCTTTTTTTTCAGTTTTTTCTTTTCAAACATTAATCCAGATTGTTTATCCTCCTGCAATGTTATTTACATGGGGAGTAGAAAATTTTGGTGTTTGGTTATTTTTGTCATCTATTCCAACTACTTTGTCTATTTTTAATATCAATGTTTCGTTTGCATCACGTACAGAGATGTCAGTGAATTTCGAAAAAAAAAAATATATAGAAGTTAACAAAATTTTTTGTAACTCATTTTTTTTAGTTTTATTCAACATGATTATTTTTACACTTTTAAGTTTAGGTATTTTTTTTATTCAAGACTCTAATATCGAAATATTTAGTAATATAGATATTAATAATTTAGATTCTATTTTATTATTAATTATACTTGCATTTTATTTTACAATTTTAGACAACTTTTTTTTTATCGGTGTAACTTATACTGGTAATGTTGCAATATATAATTATATCACTTTGTCCTATGAGGTAATGATTAAAATATTAATACCTTTAAGTGGAATATTTTTTAGTGAACTAATTTATCCAGCAATTATTTTATTAATTATAAATTTTCTTAAAAATTTAACTTTATTTTTTATTTACCGAAATAATAAAAAAAAATTATCACTTATTTTTTCCAATTATGATTTTAAATATATCAAATTTTTATTCAGACTATCCCTAAGTTTCTATTTTCAAAATGTATCAAATATTATAAAAAATAATGGTATTCTAATCCTTAGTGGTTTTTATTTTGGTCCGTCAATAGTAGGTTTAATATCAACTACAAAAACATTATTTTATTATTTGCCTAATAGGTTTTTAGATATATTTAACAGTTCTCTTTATTATGAATATTCAAAATCTTTTGGACAAAAAAAATTTAATCATTTGATATTAATTTTTAAAACCCAAATAAAATTTACTTTATTAATTCTCTTATTTTATATTTTATGTTCTTTAATATTTGGTAAGGAAATATATGGCTTTTGGTTAAATTATGAATACGACTTAACTTTTATGTTATTATTTTTAATTGTAATGGAGTCATTTTTCTTTAATCTATATAATTCTATAGAGGTTTTAATTAAAGCTGTGAATAAATTTTTTAAAACAACTATGATTAGTTTACTTTTTTCTCTAACGACTCTTTTTGCTACTTATATTTTATTTAATATGGATTATTCATTTTATTTTTATTTTTATATTAATCTCATGAGTAGCTTATTTATTTTTGTTTTTGTTTGTTATTTTACTTACCAATATTACAAAAAAATAAAAATAGTTTAGATGATTTTGTTAAAAAAAATCTTTATATTGTGTAAAAGCAAATTATGGATTTATGGTTTAGTAAATGGTGTTGCAGCAAATATTGAACTTTTAAAATTATTTGAATCCATAAAAAAAATTAAAACACTTATAGATGTGGGATCAAATAAAGGTCAATTTATGCTTTTATTGGAAAAATTATTCCCAAATATTAGTATATTTTCATTTGAACCTATTAAAGAAGAAATACAAAAACAAAAAAAATTATTCAGCTTTAAAAAAAAAATTATTTTTTATAATTTTGCAATTGGGAAAAAAAATAGCAAAAAAAATTTTTTTATCACAAAAAGAAAAGATAGTTCATCCTTCTATAAATTTAATAAACCAAATTCTCCAAATCATGATTATAAAATTATAGAACGAAGAGAAATACAAATTTTCAAATTAGATGCTATTTTATCTAACAAAAATTTAGAAAAGCCAATTATACTAAAATTAGATGTTCAGGGATATGAGTTGGAGGTTTTAAAAGGATCATTAAAAATACTTAAAAGAATAAACTATCTTTTAATAGAAGTTTCCAAAAGCAAAATTTATAAAAATCAAGCTACAGAAAAACAAATTATCAATTATTTAAAAAAGAGGAATTTTTTTCCACTCAAATCAACTAAAAATACAAAGATTAATAAAACTAATTTTTTACAGAGAGATATATTGTTTAAAAGAAAAGATAAACTTTAATATGTGCGGTTTAGCTGGTATTATAGGTGAATATAGTTCTGCTGAGAGAGATCTAATGCTCAAATCAATGGAGCATAGAGGTCCCGACAGTCAAAATCTTTTTGTACATAAAAATTTCTGTTTTATGCATGCTTTACTAAAAATAATGGATTTATCTGATAAATCCAAACAACCTATGACAGATGATAACACAGGAAATGTTATAATTTTTAATGGCTCTATTTATAATTACAAAGATCTAAAAAAAGAATTTTTTTCAAATGAAGATTTGAAAAGTAATACTGATACAGAAATTATTTTAAAACTTTACTCAAAGTTTGGTCTAAATTTTACTGATTACATTAAGGGCATGTTTGCAATTGCAATATATGATAAAAATAAAAATAGAATCCTAATTGTTAGAGATAGAGTTGGAATTAAACCATTATTTTATTTTGCCAACTCAAATGTATTTATATTTGCCTCTGAAATCAAAACTTTATTAAAGAACATTCATGTTAAAAAATCTATTGTTTTAGATGAGCATGAAGTAGTAAATTTTATTGCACATCGTCAATTGATTGGATTTAGCAATACTCTAATAAGAAATATTAAAATTCTAGAACCTGGTAATCTTGTAGTTTATGATTTAAATAATAGAAGCTTTAAAATACACAAATACATAAACGAAAAAAAAAATTTATTTAAAAAAAATGATGATGAATTCGAAAAAATCTTTGATAAGTCGGTCAAATATCACACTATAACGGAACATAAAAAAGTTGCCTGTTTATTATCAGGAGGTTTAGATTCTTCATTATTAAGCATTATCCTTAAGAACAATTTAAAAGATAAAGAAATACATACATTTTCATCTATATTAAATAAGCCAAATGTTGAAAATGAAAATATTAAAAAAATAGTTAAAGATTACAAGTTTAAACAGCATTATGTATTTGAAGATGAATTGAATTTTTTTAGTCATCATCAAAAAACAATATACGATCTAGATCAGCCTACACCAGACGCTTCTAGTACTATGCACAATTTTTTATGTAAGAAAGTTTCAGAGGATGGATTCAAAGTTCTGTTTACTGGAAATGGAGGTGATGAAAACTTTTTAGGATACTCTTTGCATGTATATGGTTATTTAGCTGATTTGTTGACTAGGTTTAACTTCATTAAGTTTTTTAAAGAAATAAATAAATTTAAAAAATTCAATCCAACAACAAATTTTTTTTTGCGATCAATTAAAGAAATAATCAATATTAAATTATTGAATAAAAATAAACAATTTCAATTAAAAAAGCGAATTAAACACCTTAATATTGATTGTGATTATAAGGATTTTAATTTCTACAAAAAAATTGATAATAATATTTTGGAAAATATTATCCTAAATTTTAAGTCTCATTGGGGAATGCAATCCTTTTTAGATTATGAAGATAAAAATTCTATGGCATATGGAATTGAATGCAGAGTTCCTTTTTTATATGATGACATAAATCTTTTTGCATCTGAATTATTAAGAGAAAGACATTTTAAAAACGGAACTAAATCTCTATTAAGAAATCATTCTATGATGGCTTTATACTTAAAAAATAAACCTAAATTCGCATTTGCTTCAAACCTATATGGATATATAGATAAAGATTTAAATAAAATGAAAGAGATGATATTTTATGACTTTAAAAATATACCTCTAATTAATAATGAAAAATTAATAAATCTTACAAATAATAAAAAAAATTATGATATTTTTTTTAGAACTTATAGTTATGGTCTTTGGTACAAGAACATGTTTAATAATAATTAATGAAAAAAAGAAAATATCTGCTGAATTCGGCAGGAAAATTTCACCATTTTGAAATAGGAAAAGAATTATATAAAAAAAATCAATTATCAAAAATTATTTCTGGATATCCGTGGTTTAAATTAAAAAAAGAAGGAATTCCAAAAAGATTTGTGGTAGCGCATGGTTTAACAAGAGTTTTAAGAGAACCTATAGCTAAACTCAAATCATTTAAACAAATTGATCATTTCTTAAATATAAATGCACATAAACAAATTGACAAAATTACCTCAAAAATAATCGACAAAGACTATGAAATAGATGTTTTAATTGCCCAATCTAAATGTGGACTTGAATCTGGAAAAAATATTAAAAGCAAAGGCAAGTTTTATGTCTGTGACAGACTTTCAACTCACATAGATTTTCAGAATAATATTTTACAAGAAGAGTATAAAAGTCTTAATTTAGAATATACACCAATAAAGAAATGGTATTTAGATAGAGAAAGAGAAGAGTACGAAGAAGCAGATATGATATTGGTTCCATCTAATTTTAATAAATCAACCTTTGGAGACAAGTTAAATGATAAAGTTAAAGTTATAGAATTTGGTGTTAACAATAAAATTTTTTTTAGAAATGAAAATATAAAAAAAAGTAATACATACTTTGACATATTATTTTTAGCTTCTAAATCTGTAAGAAAAGGTTTGCATTATCTTATTGAAGCTTTTAAAAAATTTAAACATCCTAACAAAAGACTGCATGTTGTTGGGTCAAAAACTTCAGATAATCATTTTTATGAAAAAAAATTACAACAAGAAAATATTATTACTTATGGGCATGTAAATCATTTAAAATTAAATGATCTTATAAATACCTGTCATGCATATGTCCTGCCAAGTATAGAAGAAGGATTTGCTTATACAATATTAGAGGTAGCAGCTGCTGGATGTCCTGTTATAGTAACTGAAAATACTGGAGCTGGTGATTTTGTTAGAAGATCTAATTGTGGATTTGTTGTCCCTATAAGAAGTATTAATTCAATTGTTGATAAATTAACTCTATTAGCAGATAACAAAATTTTGCTAAAAGAACTTTCCTTAAATGCACAAAATTATTCAAAAGAAAATAATTGGGAGAAATATCTTAAAAAATTGGAGTCTTTAATAAATGAAAAATTAATGATTAACTAATGAGATATTTAAAAATATTTGATTGGAAACAAAAACATAATAATATATGAAATATTTATAACAGTTCAATCTTATGAAAAATAAATACTTGTTTATGAAAAAATCATTGAGAACTATGTAATATGTTAAAAAAAAATTTAAATAATACATATTTAGTTAAAGATACAATATATTCCAAAGGTAGTTCGCACGAAGGATATAGTTTTGTTAAATTTTTTTTAAAAAAAAGAAATAATATTAATAGTTTTTTAGATATAGGGTGTGGTAATGGAATATTACAAAAACTTATTAGCAAAAATATTAATTATTTAGGTGTTGACGCCAATGTTGGTATTTATAAAAAAAAAAAATCAAAAAATGTAAAATATTTTAAAGATGCACAAAAAACAGAAGAATATCTCAATAATTTAAAGGCAAAATATGATTGTGTGGCTTTAATGGATGTATTAGAGCACACTGATAGTTTTTTGAAATTATTTAAAATAGCTTTATATAAATCTTCAAAATATGTTTTAGTTGGATTGCCAAATGAGGACTATTTAATTGCTCGCTTAAAATTTTTGTTTGGAAAAGGAATTTTAACCCATGGATTAGAGATGATTAATACAAAACCTGGACACAAACACCAGTGGTTTATTCAATATAAAGTCGCTCTACCCATAATTGAAAATTTTGCAAATAAAAACAAATTTCAACTTTCAGAAAAATTATTTTATATCAATCAACCAAGTAATTTTTTCAAAAGGATTCTATATAAATTAGCAATTTTTTTTATTCCAAAAACAATAATGATGAATAACTTTTGTTTAATTTTCAAGAAAAATTAGTATCTTCTTTGTCTAAAAATTGATCAATACATCTTAAACCAAGCATCATTAAAGTCATTGTTGGATTTGCTCCTCCTCCTGATGGAAACACAGATGTAGATAAAATTTTTAAATTATCAATTGAAAAAACATTCAAATCTTTATCTACAACACCCTCTTCTTTTGTATTGGCCATACGTGTTGATCCACTCGGATGATGAATACCATCAGCATTTTTAATGAATTCTTTAATATCAGATTTTGATTTCATCTTAAAAATTCCATATTCATTTAAATCTGAATTATTCCAAAAATCTTTTAGATAGTCTGCGGCTTTAAAAATATTTTCAGCATCTTTTTCACTTGCCGACCATTCAATAATAGCAATTGGTTGACCAAATAAATCTTTTTCAGTGCGGGATAGAAAAATTTTATTTAAACTTAAAGACTCTTGCTCCATGATTATATATGTTTCAAGTGCAGGGTTTTGAGGAAATAAAAGTCTCTTATTCATTAATCGCCATCTAAGAGCTTTAAATATCCAATTCAAAGATCTGATTATTCCAAAAAAATCTTTTAAAGTTGGAACTTTTTTTCTTTGAATTGATCTAAAAAAATTTCTTAGATTTTCATAACCTCCATCCATGTCCTCAAAAACAACTCTAGCAAAAAAAGGTGGTACGAAATCTCTAATTTTGGTATTTTCTGACATTTGGAACATAATATTTTTCATATTTCTATTTTTTTCAAAGTGATAGCCAAAAATTTTATTTAATTTATCAATATTTTTAGGAATTATATCTGATACGGGTATTGAAATATGATCGCAAAAAAATTTTCCTAGAGATGGTGAAAATTTTGATACACAAAAGTCGTTTTGTTTATCGAGAAGTAACATTAACCTTGTGCTTTCAATTGCACCAGCTGAAATTAAGAAATTTTTAGCTTTAATATTTATACTTGAACCATCTTGGCTCTCAGCAACTATATTATCCAAAGAATTAAGTTTTTTATCAAACTTAGTAACAGTGGAGTTTAGCCAAATTTGAAGATTCTGATTTTCATGAATTGTCGATTTAAAAATATTATATACATTTCTATTTTTAAAAGATGGAAGTTTTGCGTATTTCAAAATAAAGTCATCATTAATATTATTTAAATTATCTTTAAATAAATATGAGCCACTATTTAAATCAAAATATTTTTCAACTTTAATTAAATATTTGTTTATCTCATCAAAGGTTACTGGCCATTTTCCATTTTTAAAATCTTTAATAGAAAAAGGTAACATAGCAGCACCCCATCTTGATGATGTTCCACCTATGCATCTAAACCGTCCAATATTTGAGCTATGATAAATATTTTTTGTATAGATAGTTTTATTAAGTTCATGAGTTTCACTATCTTGAGTCATGTCGCCAGATTCTAATATTAAAACTTTGATACCTTTTTCTGCAAGCAAAGATCCAACAAATAACCCTACGGTTCCAGCACCTATTATACATAAATCAGTTGACTTAATTAATTTTCCTTTGCCAATTAAATTGTTAATCATTTATTTTTAATAAATTTGTGATTTCATATAAATTTTTTTTTTTCGTAGTGCTAAAAATAATTGCACCCTCAGGATTACGGTTAATTACATCTTTAAAAACATTTTTTAATGGTATCTTTGGCTTTCTCTTTCTTAAGGATGAAATATAACCATAAGTTATTTGAAATGGGAGATTATGATTTGAAATAAAATTTGCTTCTTGTAAATCAATACTATCTAGTGTTTGTATTATGTTATGTAATTTTATTTCAGAGTCTAAAAATTTTTTTATTCTCGATGAATTTATAGAGGCTATTCCAAAATGTTTTATCTTGCCGCTTTTAATTAAATTCTCAAAAAAATTTTTCCATTCATCAACCTTTAAAAGATTTATTATTGGTTCATGAATTAATAATATATCAATGTTATCAATTTTCATTTTTTTTAAACTTGTATCAATAGATTTTTTTGCAAAATTAATTGAAAAATCAATATTAGGTTTTGATAATTGTGGGATTATTTTACCAATAGATTTTCTAAATACCATTTCAAGAAAATTATGACTTAGCTTACTTGGTGGATATAGACATACTTTTGTAGTTATAGTTAAACTTTTATTTTTTTTTAATATCTCGCCTAGATTTTCTTCAGCGAGACCAAAACCATAATATGGTGATGTATCAAAGTGAGTAAAACCCAAATCTACTGCACTTTCTAATAATTCTAACCTTTTCTTTTTATTAAATATATTTAATAAGCTTCCTGTTCCAAATATTAATTTAGAACATTCAAAATTTGTATTAGGTATAATAATTTTTTTCATTAAATATTTTTTTTTACGAACAAATTAAAAATGTATCTAGCAAAAATTATGTATAATAAAGTTTGTGGAATAGATCTTAATATCAATGTAAATACATTTGATATGTCAGAAGTTGCCAGCATATTTAATATTCCAAAACTGGTAGTGTAGAAAAATATTAATATATAAGGACTAAATTTTTTTTCACTAGGAAAATAAAAAGAATCAAAAATAATAAAAGAAGGAATAAATATAAAAATTAAAATTAAATAAACATATATATCAAAAATTATATATAGATGAATAAGAACAGATCCTATACTCTTAACACCATACATATTATCTATAATACCGTAAATATAACTAGCTGTAGAGTATTTCAAATAATCACTTTTATTAAAATCTTGTAAAAAAATATTAATGATAGGCTGAGGCGCTATTGATATAATCTGATTAATCTGAAATTGTTTCACCAAATCAATTTGAAATTTAGATAAATTATTCTTAGCAAATATTAGGTTATCATTTACTAACAGGATGTTAATTCTGTTAAATAAACCATGTTTATAATATTCCTCATAAAAAAAAGTTTTTTCTGAAAATTTATTATTATTATTTTTAAAATTATTTTCACTATTAAAAAAAGAATAAATATTTTCTATTGGTGTATTAGTTTTTGCTGAAGATCTTTCATTAACAAAATTTTTTGAAAAATTTTCTAGAAAATTTATTGAAGGAAATAAAAAAATTATAATTATGAAAAATTTTAAAATATTTTTTTTCAATAACTCGCTTTTTTCATCAAAAATAAATATCAGAAAAGAAAACATTATACTCATTGTTAATATATCAAATAGAATGGATCTTACGTTTGTTGATATTGAGATAATACCCATTGCAATAATATAGATGATAAATGAAGTGCTTTGAGATTTATGTATTTTTTTTTTATATAGATATTTTGAAAAAAAAATAACAATTGGAAGATAAATAATAAACTTAAAACCATATATAATATCACCTAACAATGGTGGGCCTGACGAATTTATTTGAAACTCTATTGGTGTATTAAAATCATAAAAAAATAATTTTGATAAAACTGCTATAAAAGATAAAAAATATAAAAATTTTAAATCATGCAGATCATCTAACTTAAATTTTATTAATAATTTACGAAATTTTAATTGTAAAATTTTAGAAATTTTTAGTTTTGTATAAGTAAAATGACTTATAATTACTACGAAATTAAACATTACTAGATTTCCAATAGTTTGGATGGGCTCTCTTAAATGCTCTGTTATAATAGATAGCTCGTATGTTTTTAGATATAATGATCCTCCTAAATTAATAAAATGAGAAAAAAAAATTAATAATAACGATATTGGGTATTTAAAAAAAAAATTATCATTTAGACAATAATTAGTTGTCAATATCATTGAAAAAAAAACAAGAAACACACATATAAAATCTGTTAAATTTACTGAAATATAGGATTGATAAATAAAAGTAACAAACGTTAGAAAAAAAATTATTTTTCTTAATTTTTTAAGATTTACTGTTTGCAAAATGAGTTTTTAAAATTAAATTAATTTTTTATTATTATATGATTAATCGTAGTATGAAAGTATTATTTATTGGTCCAAAATCTGGAAATAGTTATTTACAGTATTTGGCATTAAAAAAGATTAATAAAAAAACTTTTTTGATAGATGATAGAAATATTCTGTCTTATAAAAAAATTACTGAAAAAATATTTTGGCATATTTCTCCATCTATATTTGAAAACTTAATATTTAAAAGAATTATCTCAAAAATTAATACAAAGTATCATTTAATAATAATCAAACCGGGTCACCTAGTTGGAAAAAAACTAATACAGGAACTTAAAAAAAAGACAGAAAAAATAATTTGTATGTGCAATGATAATCCATTTGTATCAAGAGATAAAAATAAGTGGAAATTATTTCATAAAGCAGCACCTTATTATGATCTTATAGCATATCAAGATGTATCAAGGATACATCTTGCAAAAAAAAAAGGTCTAAAAAATAGTTTTCTCAATTTACCTAGTTTTGATAAAAAAACTCATAAAAATTTTCAAATTTCTAAATTCGAAAAAGTTAAATTTAGAAATAATGTGATATTTATTGGAACCTGGTCACCTCAGAAAGGTTTATTTTTATATAAACTAAAAAAACTAGGCCTTGATTTCAAGATTTATGGCGCTCACTGGAATAAAGATAAAAATTATAATTCACTAAAGAATATTATAAAATTAGGTAATGTAAAAAATCCAGATTATTCAAAATTAATTCAAAGCTCTAAAATTGCACTATGTCTTTTTTCAGAGCAAAATTTAGATACTATAACTGCTAGATCTGTTGAAATACCTGCTATAGGTACTTTAATTTGCTCTTTAAGAACCAAGTCAATGTCAAAGATTTTAACCGAAAATAAAGAGGCAATTTATTTTAGATCTCCAGAGGAATGTTTCAAAAAATGCTGTTATTACCTTAATAATCCAATAAAAGCAAAAGATATAGCTAAAAGAGGTAAAATAAAAGTAACAAAAATTTTAAAACTCAATCACGAAAATTTAATGAAACAAGTCATTAAAAGAGTTTTAAATTAGTTTATCTTTATTTATTATTTTTTTATATAATTTGAAAATATTTAAATAGTAATCTTTTTCTCTAAATTTTTTAGATTGTTGAATTGAAATTTTTTTATTCATTTCAAAAAACTTTTTGTTAGAAAAGAGTTTATAAATATGACTTATAATAATTTTTTCATCTTTAAGATTAAAATAATTTTTTTTATGAATAATCTCTTTTAATGATCCATTTTTACTTGTAACAACTGGCAATCCACATTTCATTGCTTCTATACAAGGTAGACCGTATCCCTCATATAAAGATGGAAATAATAATAAATCACAAGATTTATACAATTCTGACATATCTATACGTGATTTAGGGTTTAATTGATGTATCTTACTGTGGCAAATTTCATGAGTTAGGTCTTTAAAATTGCCAATTTTTATTAATATAATATTTTCATTTAAGTTTAATATTTTCTTAAATATCTTTAATGAGAATTCAAAATTTTTATAAAAAACACGATCAAATACAATTATCTTCTTTGGTTTGGGTGGAAGGTTGTATTTTTTAAAAATTTTTAATTTATTAATTCTCTTTAAGTTAAAAATAGATTCTTCAACTGGTGGATATATTACAGATATCTTTTTTGGATCTATTTTTTTATATCTAATTAAATCATTTTTACTTTGTTGGCTTATTGAAATAATATGATCATATTTATTAATAAATGATAATGAAAATTTTAATAAAAAATTATTTATTTTTAATTTTTTTTCAAAAAGAATTGGAATTAAATCGTTAAAAGTAATTATTTTAAATTTTGCATTTAAAAAATAAAATAAATGACAATAACCGTGATCAATTATATGAGCTATATCAGCATGTCTAATCCTAATTACCTGGAGTGGATAGGAAATAAATCTTTCAAATCTCATTTGATTAATATTGTTAAATAAAAAAAAATTAAATTTAATTTTAGGAATAAAAAATGAAGTTTTTACATTTTTAAATTTTTTAAGACCATTAAAAATTAAGTATCCTAGAATATCCATGCTTTTACGATTATCTTTTTTAAAACTGAAAAAAAATCTTACTTTCATTTTATTTTTTCAAACTTTATTGGCAAATTTTTTAAGATAATCGGAAAAAATATTAATATTATTTTCTAAATTAAATTCTTTATTAAAACATTTTATTGAGTTTTCTGAATACCTTTCTAAAGTTTTTTTATTAAATTTAAAATATTGATTTAAGATCCCTGAAAAACTTAAAGAATTATTTTTAGATATAAGACCACATTTATATTTCTTAATTTTATCGTAGATATTGACCTTATTAGTAGTCAAGACTGGCTTTCCCATACTAAGCGATTCAACGAGAGAAACTCCAAAATTCTCACCATTTGAACATAAAACCATTCCCTGTGATAAATATAATGCTCCCCATTTTGTCTCATCTTTAATGGCATTTGACCAATAAATTTGATCATCTATATCTAATTTTTTACTTAATTGCTTTAACTTACTTTTATAATCATTATCAGGACCTGCTAATAACAATCTAATTTTAATATTTTGTTTTTTTAAAATCCTTAAGGCTTTAAGAAGTTTGTCACATCCTTTTTTTTCATGAAATCTACCTAAAAAAATTAGAAAATATTTATTTTTTAAATTTGGAAACTTTTTATAAAATAATTTTTTAACATTAGTTATATTAAATTTTGGCCTCAATATGCCGTAAGAAACATTTTTTTTTCTAATCTTACTCGTATTTACATATGTATTTGATAAAAGTTTTTTTTCATTTTCTGAAGTTAGCAGTAATGAATTAGATTTAATAAGATTTTTATTTTCAATTAAATACCAATAAAATTTTTTTTTGATTTTTTTTAAAAAATTAATACTAAAAAAAGGGTCTAATTGTCCATGAGCAAAAACAAAATATTTATTTTTTAAAAGAAATCTTGCTATTAATGTATAAAAAGTCCACAGACCGTGGATAATAAACATGTCATATTTTTTTTTATTTCTAACTAACCAAAATATCAATTTAATATTAAAGCCATATTTTAAAAAGGATGGGCCAACATTAAAAATTTTAATTAATTTATGATTATTTTTATAAATATTCTTTCGATCGCTTGTTAAAATATTAACAATGAAACCTTTTTTAGTGAGTGCTAAAGAATTATCAATTATTGCATTTTGAGGGCCTCCAAAATTTGGGTCTAATGTATGAATAATCCTTAAAATTTTAATTTTTTTCATAACTTAGGTAATTTTTAAAACAAAAAATTGACCAATCTTTAATCGGTTTAGAATATTTTAAGTGGTAATTAGAATTAGTATATTGGTTTAAAAGTTTTTTATGTGGTATTGAAAAACCTGTTTTTTTTCGCTTATATATCTCTGTGGGAAGTTTTTCTGAATAGCAATTAAAAAGATCTTTTTTTTCAACTTTTATATTTGACTTAATTAGAGGTATGATTTTTTTGAAAAAAATCCAATCCACAAATGGTGTTCTCATCTCAATCGAATTTGACATAGATGTCCAGTCCATATCTTTAAGTAATTTGGCACATAGATAATATTTAATCTCTAAATAAATAATTGAAACTCTCATATTCTCAAATCCTTTCACGTCATCTTCAATTGAATTAAATATATTCAATTGATTTATATTAAGTTGATTTTGATTTGAGAGTAAAATTTCTTGAATTTCTTCAGGCAAAAACAAGGATCTTTGAAGTAAAAAAGCTTTATCTACACTTTTACCATACTTAAACAAACCTGCAATTTTTGTATTTAGTTTGTTGTTTTTTAAAAATTTTTCAAATTTACTTAAATAAAAATTTTCGAGATCTATATTGCTGGGTAGCATGTTCATTATCTTTGTGATTTTTGGAATTCTATTAAAACTAGGATAACCAGAAAATAATTCATCTCCTCCAACGCCTGTTAATAATACTTTGTTTTTACTTTTTTTGGCAGCATAAGATGCTGAAAAACTATTAAAACCATCATTTGTTGGGGAGTCCATTTTTTTGAAAAATTTTTTTAATAAATCATCAGACTCATTTAATGAGATTTTTTCGACATTATGTTTAATATTATTATTTCTGGACGATAAGCTAGCTAAGTAGGTTTCGTCATTATTATCATAACCAAAATCAACAGTTAAAGATGTAAGATTTTCCTTAAAAGTATTATTTGTTGATGCAAGAATAGCGTTTGAGTCTATACCTGCTGATAATAAGATTTGAACCGGTACATCAGATATTTGATGTGCTTTAACCGTGTCATCAATTATCTCTTTTAAATACTCTTGAGATTCTAATTTGTTTTTAAAAGTAAAATTTTCAGATTTTAGTATAGTTTCTTTAATATTTGCATAATTAAAATTTTGAATACTTCCGTTAATATTTATAATTTTATAACTGCCTTTTTCTAATGACATTATATCTTTGTATATTGTTGATGGTTCCAAAATATTTCCCCATAAATAATAATTAAATACACTTTCATTATTTTTTGTTTTACTTATCTCTTTGATTGAAAGTAGACTTTTAATTTGTGAGGCAAAATAAAAAATACCTCCAATATTACTATAATATAGAGGTTTAATTCCAAATGGATCTCTGGCTAAAAACAGAATATTTTTTTTTTTATCCCATAAAGCAAAGGCAAACATTCCTCTTAATTTATCTAGACATTTTGTTCCCCACATTTTGTATGTCTCGACTAATACTTCTGTATCGGAATTACTTTTAAATGACACATTCATTTTAATAAGTTCATTTTTTAATTCTTTATAATTATAAATCTCACCATTAAATGTTAAAATATAATCCTCATCTTTAGATATAAAAGGTTGTTTTGCGTCTTTTGATAAATCAATAATTGATAAACGCGTATGTCCAAAAATTATTTTTTTATTATTTGACTCGAAAATACCATTATCATCTGGTCCCCTATCAGATTGAATATCATTTATTTTTTTAATTATGGGTTGGCCATTAAAATATTTATTAGAGTAATTAAATATTCCAGAGATTCCACACATTAAGAGCTATTTATCACTTTTTAGAATAGTCTCATAATTATCTTTTGGAATAAAATCTAGAAGTCCGGTGTTAGATAAATTAATTAATTTTATACCATTTTTTTCACAAAGCTCATTTATCCTGTGAAATTGTCTAATTCCTCTTGAACTACTATTCATAGCTCTAGCCCAATGCCAAGAATTAGATTTTTCATAATCTGGATCTTTTCCATTAAAATGACTTTCCTTATCATTCATTAGATTCAAAATTCCATTAAGCTCAACTCCCATAATATAAATTTTTTTTGAACCAAGATATATTGCAAGGCTTAAACCTTGCTCAACAACTGCTGTAGAAGAAAATAAAGAAGCTATATTATTATTGAAATTATTAAAAAATAAAGAGATTGATTTGCTCTTGATCCAAAAAATATTTTTATATTTTTGGTATTTTTTAAACTTATCTAAACTAAACCATTTTGCATTTAATAATAAATTGACTTCAGGATTTTTAGATAAAATAATTTCTATGTAATCTATTGGCCACTCACCGGTTTCCATTTTTGAATCTAAGATTAGATGAAATTTTGGTTTTATTTTATCATAATCTTCATGCATAAAAGATCTATTTACCATTATGACAATTTCATTACTTAACTTTTTTAAATCAAAGTTATTTAAAGATGGAGCATTGCCTAATAAAAAAATCCTTTTATCTTTATAATTATTTCTTAAAATTTCATTTCTTCTTAAAAAATTATATTTTCCAAAAATTTTTAATCCATAGAAAGAGATAAATTCATAAAAATTAATTAAATCTAATACTAAAGCATCTGCAATTTCAAAAGGGTTATATTTTAATTTTTTAAAAAATGCTTTCATAAATTTTTTCAGCTATTTTAAAATCTTCTGGCCAATCAATATCAAAAGATTTTATTTTTTCTATATTCATTAAAATAGGTTTTTTTCCAATTCTATCTTTGTATTTGAGATAATTATTTCTCGAAGTAATAAAAACTGTATTATTTACAAAATATAATTTTTTTAAAGTTTGTGTTCTTGGCCATTTCTCTTTTTTCTTATTAAAATTTATTGGTTTATATTTATCATATATAAATTCTTGAGCTTGGGAAACTCCCATCAGTGAATCTTTTTTGGTAATATTTTTAAAATACAATTTAATAGCTTTTTCATAATCTTTATTATTAAAAAAAGGAGATGTAACATGTGTCCACAATATATGTTCTGTTTGTATAACTTTTGGTACATATTTTATTAAATCATCAGTAGAAGTTGAACTCCGGCATAAATTTTCGGGTCTTTTATCAATAATTATTTTAGAGTATTTCCTTTTATCTAGAAAGTTTAAAATTTTATTATCATTTGTTGATACTACAATTTTATTAATTTGATTGATTAAAATAAGTTGCTCAATTTTTATTTGAAATAACCCAAATTTTTTATCACAAAATGGTTTGATATTTTTATTTTTGACTCTAACACTTGAGCTTTTGCATGGTAAAAAAATATCAATATTTTTATTCATATCTATTTATATTCATAAAGCTGCTATTAATAAATCAAGTACTTTTAATTTATCTCATAGTTTTACTTTTTTTAATCTATTTCTTTCTAAACAACCAACTCAATTTAAAAATATTAATATCAACCAATAATCTAAACCATAAAGTTTGATAATAATAAAAAACTAAACCTTGCCAACCAGTAACAATTCCAAGTTTAAATATCAGAGAATATAAAAAAAATAATAATGGTCGTACAAAAATTGGAAATTTATAATAAATTTTTTCTTTGAGATGTTTACTTTTTCTTACATTATTTAATTTTTTTTCAAATTTAGATTTGTTTTTGTTTTTTTTATTATATAGAAAACTTATAGCTTCTCTCTTAGCATAATTTCTGTGTTTTAACTTCCACCACTTCAGATCATTTAAATTTTCATCTATTAAATTTTGATTTAAATGAAATACTTTACCTTTAACAATAATTTGCTCATCCATCCAAACATTCTCACATTTGCCTTTTTTATTTTTCCAAATTCTAAGTGTCTTATGCGGTGAAGTCCCACCATAATAAATTTCTTTATTTAAAAATTTAATTACTCTATTAAATGAAATACCATCATAATTAGAATTCAAAGTATTGATATGTGTTTTAACTTCTTTCTTTAATTCTTTTGTTAAATATTCATCGGCATCTATTCTTAAGATCCAACTTGTTTGAAATTTTATTTTTTTTAATGCCCAGTTTATTTGCTTAGCTTGATTAATAAACTTATGCTTATAAATTTTAACTTTAAATTTTTTTGCAATCTCTAGTGTTTGATCTGTTGAAAAACTATCAATTATTATAATATTTTTAACAAATTTTTTAATTGATAAAATACATCTCTTTATGTGTTTTTCTTCATTATAGGTAAGAATAATTGCCGTTATATTTGCTAACATTATGTATTTCGAAAAATTATTATGATTTAGTAAAGATATTTTTTATTTTAGTGTCTAAATCTAATTCATTCTCAATATTTTTAATACTTTTTGAAATATCTTTAATTTTCTTTTCTTTAAATGGATTTTTTACGAGATTAGTTTTTCCTAATGAGTTTGTTAACTCAGAAATCTTTTCAGATATTTTGCTTTTCTCGTTTTCTATATCTGTTAATTGTTCTTTCATAATATCATATTTTTTTTGGGAGTTTGATAAGTTGTGACTTAATCTTAAATTTTCCTCTTGAAAGAACATAACTTTTTCTTTTAGATTATTTAATTCCTCAATATTATAATTTGAATTATCTTGCTTACCGCTTGCTCGCAATTTAATTAACTCCTCATGCATTTTTTTATTATTTTTAATTAATTTTCTCTCACTATCTCTTAGTGAAGATAGTTCATACTGCAAGTTTGTATTCATTTCGTTTAGTATTTTTTGTTTTTCCTCAGATTTTTCATCTGACATTTTTTTAATTGAATTATTCTCTAATTCTAAAGATCTATTATTTTTAATAAGATTTTTCTCTTTTTCAATTAAGTTTGAAATCTCATTCTTTAATTTATAATTATTTTCTATTAAATTTTGTTTACTACTTTCAATTGAATTATTAATTTTTTCTAAGCTGGTTTTCTCATCTATTAATTTGATTTTATTTTTTTCTAATTCTGTAATTTGTTCATGATATTGGTCATTAATTTCTATTAAAAGCTTCTTATTTTTATTTAACAAGGAAACTTCACGTTGAAGTTTATTATTGTTGCTCAATAACAACTTTTCATTTTTTTGAATAAGTTCTAATTCTTCTTTCAACTGTTTAGTTTGTTCAGATAAAAAGTTTTTTGATTCAGTTAAAACTAATAATTTTTCCTCAAATTTACTATTTGAATTTAAATAGTTACTTTCATTTTCAATTAAAACATTTATTTTATCTTTTAAAACTTCATTATTTTTTTCCAAAGAATTATAAGTCTGTTTAAGTGAATTAATAGATTTGTTTAAATGTAAATTCTCATTTTCTAGTGCTCTATTTTTATTAATTAAGATTAATTCCTTATCTGATTGATTTTTTAGATCTTTTTGAAAATTAACAAATTTAAAATTGAGTATTTTTTCATTATTTATTAAATCTGCAATTTGATCTTTAAGTTTTTTATTATTTTTTAAATTTTGTAAATCTTTTTGTCTTAATTCCTTTATAATTTTTCTTAACTTATTATTTTCAACTTGCTGATCAAAAATAACTTTGATTGTACTTTTTCTAAATTTTCTACCTAATAATTTATATAACTCGTTGACAATTTCATTATTTTCGAATTTTTTTGATTGTTTTTTTAAATCTATATTTTTTTTATTTAAATCTTTGTTAAAATTATTTGATTTTAAATTTTTTGTTGAAATTATTTCAGATTTTTTATCAACAGGGTTATTTAAAATAAGAGGTTCAATTATTGATTTTTTTTTAACCTCGACGGCTTTGATAGTTTTAAATTTTTTTCTCTCAAGTATATTGTTGCTAGCTTCTAAAATTTCAGTAATTGAATATATTTTCATTACAATTTTGATAATTATTTATTTTAATTAAATTGTCTACCTTCAATAAGCTTCAAAATGACTCAGTTTTTTAGATTTACTGAAAAATTTAATCGCCTTTATATTTAAAAACGACATAGAAAGTCTTTAAAATTATATAAAGATCAAGAAATATAGTCCAATTATTCAAATACCATAAATCGTGTTCCATTCTTTTTTTCATGGTATCTGGGTTTGGTGTTGCGCCTCTTAATCCATTTACCTGTGCCCAGCCTGTTAAACCTGGATTACATTTATGCCTTTTTAAAAAATTTTTAAATATACTCGAATACTTTATATCATGTTCAACCATATGAGGTCTTGGACCTACAATTGACATTTCACCTTTTAAAACATTTAGTAATTGTGGAACTTCATCAATGCTAAATTGTCTGATGAATGTTCCACACTTTAATTTTCTTTTATCATCACTTGTTACTTGAACAGTTTTATCAAATGATCCTTTTTTTAAAGATCTTAGTTTAAAGATTTTAAATCTTCTACCATCCCAACCTGTCCTATTTTGAGTGAATAAAATTGGAAACCCATCCTCTAAAAATATTAAAAGAGCTGAAAAAATTAATATTGGAGAAGCTATTATGAGAAATACAATAGATAATATTTTATCTAAAAGTATTTTTAAGAATAGGTTAACTCCATAGAAACGGGACATTTCATAATGTTTATACTCAAATTTAGAATTTAGTAGCTCTTGCGAGTCTAGATTTGATGTGACATCTAAGTTGACAATTAGAATATCTACAGAAAATTTAATTATATCCTCTAAAAGTTTATTAATATTTTGGGTTTTTGATTTTAAAATCCATATTTGTCCTAATTCGTGATATTCGAGTATAGATCTAATATCCTCACTGTTTTTAAATATTGGTATACGAATTTCATTTTTTAATAATTTTAAATTGATTTTTTCATGATCAGAAACAATACAGCATTTATAAATATTAATTGGATCCCTTTTTTGTTTCATAAAATTTTTTATGTCATTAAATGACCCAACAAGCATAATATTTTTTTGAATAACATCGTTATTTACCATGTATTTATATAAATAATTAAATATTTGCTTTGTTAAAAATAAATTAAACAAAAGAAAAATGATTGAATAAATATAATTCAAATTGATATCAAAATTTTGTTTTTTGACGAAATATAAGAAAAAAATAAATATCTTACATATAATTATTCCACCAACATCTTGTCTTAAATATGAGATAAAATTGAATTTGTAACTTTTTCTTTTTTTTAGAAATAAGGACAACAAACAGTAAAATATGCTGAGAATAATCGAAAAATAGAAATATCGAGATTTAAGATAAATTTCAATATTGGTTATATCGTAAATTGTGTTCTCTTCTAAAATTGAAAATATATAGTAACTAAGAATTACAATAATCGACTTAAATATAAAGGTAAAATAAATGTAAGCAGAATCATCATTCTGTAAAACTTTTTCAAGTTTAAACATAAGATTATTCTTTAGGTTTATAATAGCTAGAATAATTATAATAATTAGGTGAATAGTTATAATAGTACGAATAATAACTATCTTTTGAAGTATCTAGATCATTTATAATTATACCATGTATTTTACTACCAACGTTTTGTATTTTTTTGATGGACGACATAAATGTAACTGTTCTTGTTGATTCCGATCTGATTAAAAAAAGATTATAATCAGATGCTTGTGCTAATATTAATGTATCTGAAACAGGTTGAACTGGTGGAGAGTCTATAATGACATAGTCGTAATCCATTTTAAGAATATCAAAAAATTTTTTAATTTGTTCTTTATTTACAATGTCAGACATATCAAACCTTTTTTCTCCTGATGTTATAATATCTAAATCAGTACCAGGCACTTTGAAAATTGTATCTTTTAATTGAGAAGATCCGGTGATTATTTCGCCTAAACCAAATATTTCTTTATCAAATTGATAGAAGCTATTTAAAACTGAAGGTCTTCTGATATCAGCTTCAATAAATAATACTTTGTTTGTTTTTTCAAGAGATAGGGCAAGGTTGAAGGCATAAGTTGTTTTTCCCTCAGATGGATTACTAGATGTGACCATGAAACTTGAATTTTTTTTAAACTTTGACTCAATAATTGCTCTAGATGATCTAATACACTCTGAAAAATTTGACTCGCTATCCTCTAGAAACATTTGCAGTATATGAAACCCTCTTTTTAATTTCGAAACCTTTGGAAGAATACCTACTTGGGGTGTATCTATTGAATCTATAGCCTCTGGACTTTTAACAACTGAGGTATTCATTTCTTTATAAAATACGAGACTATAAAAAGCCATAAACGACAATAATAAACTAATAAAAAAATTTTGCTTAGGTTTAGGAGAGTATGGACTTAAAGGTAAGTTAGGTGTCTCAATAATTTTTAATTTTGATACTTGGAGATTTTGCGCTTCATTAGTCTCTTTTACTCTTTGTAAAAATGACTCATATAATTTTTTACTGCTTTCAACTTCTCTTGCAAATTTCATCATACCTGACTCTTTTTCTTCAATATCTCTTAGTTCATTTGTTGCTTCTTTTAATTCGTCTTCAGACATTTTTATAAAGTTCTCCATATTACCTAACTCAAAAGCTTTTTGCTGAATACTAATATTTATTTTTTCTTTTAACTGATCTTTTAATTTTTGATGATATTCATTAGCTTTAACTAATTTTGGATGTTTATCAGTATAGATAAGTGATAATGATTGTATTTGATTTTCATTTGCTGATAAACTTTCTTGGATAACAGAAATGTCTTTTGCACTTCTTAATTCTTCAATTGCTAGCAAATCATCAATATTTCCGTCTGCAACTTTTATCGATAAAAGATCATTTTGAAGTTTTTGAGAATTTTTTTTTGCTTCTAATATTCTATTTGAAATTGATTCAATTTCTTTAATTTTCAAGCCTTTTACATCACCTGTATCAATAAGTTGATTTTCTTTTTTATAATCTGCAAGTTTTTTTTCTGCGCTGTCCATTTCTTTGACTAAATCTCTGAGTCTATCAGAAATTTTTTTATTAGCGTAATTTGTTATTTGTATTTTGCTATCTACTTCATATCTCTGATAAGATTCGATGATACTTTTCAGCGCTAACTGTGAAATTTTAGGATTACTTGAAACAAATGAGAGTTGTAAAACATCGCTTCTCGGAACATTTGTGACAGTAAAATTTTGGGTGAGGGTTGATTTTAAATATTCCTTATCAATTATAATTTTTTTTTTTAATATTCTTTTAAAAAAAGATTCTTCTGTCTGGGCATATAAATCTTTAAATTGTAACCTATTTTTTTTATCTGCAACTATATATTCAAGAACCTCGTCACTTTTTAAAATTGCAATTTGATTATTTATTCGGCTGGCTTGATTATCTAGTGCATAGACCTCTTCTATATTTACAATATTATTTTCTTCAGGTGAGATAACTATTGTAGCCTCACTCACATATTTCTTCTCTAAATTTAATGATATAATGAAGACTAAGATAGAAATTAATAAAGTTAGAAATAATAAGTTTTTAAGATTTTTTTTAATAACTAAAATAACAAAACGTAAGTCACCTATGTCAAGGAAATTTAGAATTGAGTTTAATTTATTAATCATTAAATTTAAAAATTGATTTATATAAAATGTATATATTAAATTTTTAAATAAAATAAATTAACAAAAAATCACAATTTTATGGGATTTTTTAAACTTTTGTCATCTAAAATTATATAAATAAAATATAATTGAGGAAATTTTATAAAAAAAATATAAAAAACAATACTGTATGTTATCAAAATTTTTAAGGTTATTTTTTTTTTCTGTTTTATTATCAAGTTGTACTGCACAAAATATAATTGAAACATCTATTTCTACCGGCATAAATAAGGACCCAAGATCCAAGCAAGCATCTAATAAAAGTTATGGAAATTATAGCATTCAAGATGTGGAGATCAATTTCATTAGAGTAAACAAACTTACAGATAACGAAATAAATTATTATAATGATAAAAAATTAGATATATTGGATCATACAGTTAAAACTCACAAAGATGTTTATAACTATAATTACGAATACGTATTAGGCCCATCAGATATTATAAATATTAATTTAACTGATTCCGACGATATTGATGACTCATACAAAATAGATGAAAATGGCATGATTGACTTGCCTGTAGCAGGAAAAGTGAAAATAAGTGACTTAAAAATAACAGAGGCTCATAATATTTTAAGGTCTGTAATTCGAGAATTTTATAAAAATCCAGATTTGCAAATAACAGTTGAAGAATTTAACAGTAGTAAGGTCTATGTGGTAGGAGCTGTTAAAACTCAAATAACAATTAATTTAAATCAAGAACCTATTAAACTTATAGACGCAGCGATAAAAGCTGGTTTCGACAAAGTCTCAGGGACAAAAGGATTTTTAAGGAGAGATAATAATGTTTATAAAATTAATTTAGAAAATGCATATCAAAGTATTGATGATAAGGAAAATTTTTACTTAAAAAAGAACGATGTGATTTTTATTGATACAAATTCAGATGCAATACACGTATTTGGAGAAGTTATAAAACCTGGTGTTTACTATCCAAATTTAGATTACTCGTTAACAGAGCTTATTTCAACTAGCGGTTTAAATCAATTAACTGCTAATGCTGAAAAGGTTTATGTAATTAGGGAAAATTACGAAAAATTTCTAAAAATTGACGTTTTTATTTTAGATATTTCTAGTCCCATAAATTTTATAGCTGGGAGAAAATTTAAGCTGCAGCCAAAAGATATTGTTTACATCCCTCCAACAAAAATTGTCAAATGGAATAGAGTTATAAGCTTACTGCTTCCTCAGACAGATCTATTTAACTCATACAATCCTATTATTCAAGATGGTGTTAAGGGTGGTGCTAATGCTAACCAGACTGGTGATACGGGTTAAAAAAAAGATTTTTATTTATTGTAAGTAAAAAAAAACTGGTAATCAATATTTGATTTATAGGAACGTGTAATGAAAAATCAAATACTAAAATAATTATTGTAAAAGTTATTAACATGAAAAAATTGAAGTTATAATTTATTTTTTTAAAAAAAATTTTGATAAAAGATAAAATGAATATCAAAAATCCTATTATCCCTAGCTCTCCTATAAATTCAATTAGACTAGAGTGAGCGTGATTTGCAAAGAGATTGGACATTTGCAAAAATTTTAATTTAAATAAATATTCAAAACCACCTAGACCATATCCAAAAAATAAGAAATTTTTTATTTCAAAGAGTCCAAATTTTATTATCTCTAATCTGGAAAATTTATTCGTATCACCTAAGCTGAAGTCTTCTGTTAAAAATGCGAAACGTTGAACAAGTTTAGTGCTTCCAAAAAAATAGCTCATAAATAATATATCGAATAAAATAATAAATAATAAAATATATCCAAAGGCTATATTTTTATTTTCCGAGTAAAATTGATTATTTAAAAAATATAAAACAACAGTAATTAACATGAGAAAATTACCTAGTTTTGAGAAAGAAGTGATTATTGCAATTGCAATAAAAACAGTGAATATTCTTATATAAATTTTAGAAAAAAAAAGATCTTCACCTAATTTATATTTTTTATCTATAATTTTCATATACTCTAATGAACTAATAAAACAAATCATCATAAAAACAGAAAAAACTGTTCTATTTACGAAAAATCCAGTAGCTGAATCTTTGTAGGGATTTTTTAATAAGAATAATTCTGGATTGCCATTTAAGTAAATTAATACTGCAAAAATAGAGTGAAAAGTACCTAAAAGAGACAAAAAAAAATAAAATCTTACTATATGAATTCTTTTATAAAATATCATTTTAAATATTAACAGTGAAATAAAAATTGATATAAAATTTAAAAATTGAAAAAAAGTATTAGAAGGCGAGAAACTAATTGCTGAGTTTAATTTATAATCAAGTAAATTAAGATATAAATATTTTTCTATCGAGAAAAATTTTAATATTGATGGGGGAAACTGTATAATTTGAAATACTATATATAATAAAAAAATTATAAATAAAAAAATAGATTTTTTATTATCTGAAAGAAAAAATCTTAAATGCGTACAATAATTTTTATTATTTAAACAGTATAGGAATAGTGCACCCCACAATATAAAATTAATTTGTATCAAAATATTTGAATTCCCACCATTTAAAAAACTTATAGTTGTTAGTAAAATAAAATATAAATATTGATATTTTTTATTTTGAGAAAAATACATATTTAATTTGGAGAAACATTTTTGTCGAAGACGTCTTCAAAATCTTCGGATGTCACTGCTTCATTATTTTCAATTTTTGTTTTAATAGTTTCTGTCACAGTATTTGTATTTTGATTTTGTTCTATAATTTCTACTGCCTTTTCTGGGTTTTCTTGAACTATCTCGACTATAACCTCCGTTATTTTTTTCTTACTTTCTTCATTTTTGTTTGCACTATCAATTAGTTTATTCGATAAAGTGCCCTTGCTGTTTTCTACTATCTCTTTTACTTTTTCTATATCACTTTCGTCGTTTGCTTCCTCAACTGCGTTCTCCATAATTTTGTTAATACTTTCATCTACAACACTAGAAGTTACAGATAATATCTCGATTTTTTCCTCATAATTATCTTTCTTTGTTAAATTTTCTACTACACTCAAAGAAAGTTTAGAATCTGTTTCTTCTGATGCCTCATTTAAAGTTTCTAAAACTTTGGCAGCTGTATCATTGTCTGCTTTGGTAACAATATCTGCGACGACATCGGTCAGATCATCCTCTATAGATAGTATTTCTCCCTCATTTAAATTTTCCTGTTGATTTTTTGCTGCATCAATTGCTTGTTCAATTACTTTTTCTTTAATTCCAGTATTTAGTGTTTCTATTTTAGATGGCTCCGTGTCAACAATTGCTTTTAATACTTTTGCAGATAATGATTGTTTTTCCTCAGTCGATGTTTTACTTACCTCTTCAACTACTTTATTCGCAATTTCATCACTAGCAACTGAAACTACTTTTGCAATTAATTCACTATCTTCTTTTGTACTTTTAGCTGACTGAATGGCCTTTTCTGTAAGTTTATCTATACTTTCCTTATTTGATTCTGCAAGCTGATTGATTTTATTAGCATCTTTTTCAGATATACCCGACATAACTTTTAATGAAAGTGAAGTTTCTGTCTCTGTATTGTTAACTTCCTCAATAATTTTAGATGCAGTTGCAACATCTGTTTTTACAATAATATCTGCTACTACATCTGAAAGATTATCTTCTTCATTTAACCCACCCTCTTCTTGATTTTTGGCTGCATCTAGAGTTTGTTTAATAATTGTTGTTTTAATCTCTTCGTTTATAATCTCAATCTTTGCTGGTTGAGTATCAACTATCGCTTTTAATACTTTTGCAGATAATGATTGTTTTTCCTCAGTCGATGTTTTACTTACCTCTTCAACTACCTTATTGGCTAATTCATCACTAGCAACCGCAACAACTTTAGCAATTAGTATACTATCTTCATTTGTATTTTTTGCTTTTTGAACTGCTGTAACTGTTAGTTTTTCAACTTGACCTTTGTTCGTCTCAGATAAATTAGTTAATTTTTCTGCATTTTTATCTGTTATACTTGCAATTACTTTCAATGATAAATTAGTCTCAGTTTCAATGTTTGAGACTTCTTCAATTAATTTTGATGCTGTATCATTATCAGTGTTTACAATAATTGATGCCACTGCATCTGTTAAATCATCTTCAATAGCTATGTTGGTTTCTGTTTCTTGTTGTGTTTTTACGGCTTCAATGGTTTGTTTAATAACTATATCTTTTATTTCGTCATTTATAATATCAATTTTACTTGGTTGAGACTCAACGATAGCTTTAAGAACTTTTGCCGACAAATCTTGTTTTTCTGTAGTATTATTTTTACTTACTTCCTCAACAACTTTGTTTGCAATTTCATCACTAGCAACAGCTACAACTTTTGCAATTAATTCACTATCTTCTTTTGTACTTTTTGCAGATTGGACTGCTTTCTCAGCTAATTTATCTATACTTTCTTTATTAATCTCAGCTAAATTATTAATTTTATCAGAGTTCTTTTCTGATATTCCAGACATTACCTTCAGAGACAAGTTTGTTTCAGTTTCAATGTTTGAAACTTCTTCAATCAATTTAGATGCTGTGTCATTATCAGTACTTACAATAATTGATGCCACCGCGTCTGTTAAATCATCTTCTATAGCAATATTTGTTTCAGTCTCTTGTTGAGTTTTTACAGCTTCAACAGTTTGTTTAATCACCACCTCTTTAATTTCGTCATTTATAATTTCAATTTTATTAGGCTGTGTTTCTACAATTGCCTTAAGAACCTTCGCAGACAAATCTTGTTTTTCTGTAGTATTATTTTTACTTACTTCCTCAACAACTTTGTTTGCTAACTCGTCACTTGCTACTGATACAACTTTTGCAATTAAATTCGCATCCTCGTTTGAAGTGGATGCTTTTTCAACTGCTGAAACAGCCAATTTATCAATTTGATCTTTATTTGTTTCAGATAAGGTCTGAAGTTTCTCTGGAGCTTTTTCTGAGAAATCTGCCATTACTTTCAATGATAATTTAGATTCTTCGTTTGTATTTTTTTCTGTAATATTATTTATAACTGAATTAATTGTTGCTTCATCTGACTTTGCCATCACTTTACTTAATACCTCTGCAGACTTATCTGTTTCTTTTGCTACAATTGTCTCAAATATTTTTTCTTTAATTAAACCAGCGCCTTCCGAAGTAGACGTCGTTAAAAATTCATTGTCTTTATCTGATAAATTTCCAACCACACCCTCAACTAAAGTATCTTTTGTCTCAATTATTTTTTCAATTGTCTCACCAATATTTTGATCATCAGATTGATCAATTACATCAGATAAAAAAGTAGTATTTTCATCATTACTATTTTCAACAATAAAATCTATTTTTTGTTTTTTTTCCTCTTTTATGATTTCTTTCGCAGCTTCAACGTCGCTTGCATCTACTACCCCATCATTATTTGCATCTTGAAGATTTCCTTTAGCAAGTTTTTCCTCCAGTTGTTGGGTTAACTCATTTTCATCTATTTTTGAAACTTTAACTAATGTCTCATTTACCGATTTGAATTCTTGTTTCTCTTCGTCAGATTGCTCACGTTGTGAAATTTCTCTTGTCTCTGTTACCTCAATAACTTGATCTGTAGACGTTAAACTAGTTGATTGACCCTCAGATGAAATTTCAATTTGTCCTACACTTCCAAAACTGTCTTCTGCAAGAGCAACTTCGGAGTTACCATTTGGTTTAATACTTGCATTAAATCTTGTACCTCTGATACCTAGTGACATATTTGATAAATCTATCAACATTTCACCATTGGCATTTTTAGCAATAGCACCTGTTTCGATAATTATTTTACCTTTTCCAACTTTCGCTTGGAATTTTTGTTTTGCTCCCGATTTCTCAAACTCTCTTACATTAAGTGATGTTAATTCTTTCATAACTATTGTTGTATTATCATCAAACTGAATTGTTGCGGATGAACTTTCTCCAATTAAAATTTCATCTTTAAGATATATTTCATCATATACATCCAAAATTCTTTCATCTCCCTCTTCTGTGATTGCAATAACTTCACCATTAATTTCAGTGATTGAGCCAATTTTAGTACCTTCTGAAAAAGCTATATTGGTAAAAAAAATATAAAGAAAAAATATTTTGAAAAAAAAATTTGTATAATTTAAAGTAATCTTTTTATGGCTAATATTCATAGTTTTAAGTATTTAAAATACTCACTAATTATATTAATTTTATATAATATTATTTCATTATTAGTCCTTTTTTTGCCCTTTAAAAGCTTGAAATACAGCCTTTGGAATATGATGCCTTATGATTATAAATACTTAGTAAATTATCCAAATGATCTAAAAAACTTATCTCTTTTAAATTCAACAAATAGAGATTTTATAAAAGAAGGTTTAAATAAAAACTCGTCTAGGAATGCATTAAATATAAACTATTGGAATTATAACTTAATAATTGACAGCTATTCTAAAGAAAAAAATAAAGATTTTGAAAAATCTTTTATTAATTTATTTTTTTTAACAAAAAATAATCAATCAAAAAATCTGGATTTAAAAAAATATTTCATATCAAATTACAATCTATTTAGTGAAAAAAGTAAAAAAATTATTTTAGATAATTATTAAATTATTCTTTTTTTTCCTCTTTTGGTGGAGGAGGTCTTTTCTTTTTCTTCTCAATTTCATTTGGATTATCAAAATTAATTGCCATGCAAGTAATATCATCTCTTAATTTTGGTATACCCCAATTTAAAGTTGATGTTACTTTTTCAACTAGATCTTTGGGGGTTATAGTTTCCATTCCTTTTACAACATTTTCAACTCCTTCAGCTCCAAATTCTTCACCATTTGGAAGATATCCCTCGGTTACTCCATCTGTATAAACAACAAAAGTTTTATCTTTAATATTTATTGTATTAGATTTAACCATAGACTCTGCAAAATATTTCATTATTCCTATTGGAGGTAGATCAGATTGGATAAATTCAAATTTTTTTGATTTATCAAATAACATTATGCTTTCATGACCTGCATTGATAAATGTCAAATCTCCTGTTTTTGGGTTAAATTTTCCAAACACTGCTGTTACAAACATTCCTTTAAATTTTGCCTCAATAATTTCGTTATTTACACCAAATACAACTCTTTCAAGCGGAAATTTTAAATTTGAGAGTGTTCTAAAAATAGAGGAAGCTTTTGCCATGTACATACCAGCCTTAACTCCTTTTCCTGAAACATCTGCTAATGTAAAATAATATTCTTCCGGTCCAACTTTCATTACATCAAAATAATCGCCAGATACATCTCGCGCTGGAATATTTTTTGCATAAACAAAGTTTTCAAAAGCTGAGATATCTGGGAATAAACTTTTTTGGACACCTCCAGCAAGTTCTCTTTCTTTTAAAAGTTTTGCCTCTTTTTGAAGATTTTGAAGAGCAATTTTATTTTCCTCTAAAAACCTAAAATAAAGACCAGTTAAAAATGTTATTGAGATCATTATCATTGGATAGCTGACATCAATTAGCTCTGATCTAAATCTATAAATAGATAATCCAATAACAAAAATAATTATTAATCCTACAAAAATTATACTTAAGCTGTATTTTGGCTTAATTCTTTGTGAAATTATAAATGCAGCAATAGAAATTATTATTGAAAGTAATAATTCAAAAACAAATATTCCATCATTTCTTTTTAAAAAACTGTTATTCAATAAATTATCAATTACATTTGCATGTACCTGCACTCCTGGAACAGTTTCACCTGTTGGAATTTTTACTGTATCGAAAAGACCTTTTGCTGAAGCACCAATTAATACATATTTATCTTTAAAAAAATTCTCATCAAAATTTTTATCAAACACTTTTTCTGCAGAAATGTAGTTATTGTTAATTGATCTATTATATTTAACCCAAATTAGTGAATTTTTATCTGTTTTAAAATCATATGGTCTAATTGTTATATTCTTAATTCCGTTCTCATTAAGATTTGTGATGATAGTCTTTTTTTTCTCACCTACTCTTATCATTTCTAATCCAAAAGTAGGGAATAATTTATTATTGAAAACCATAATTAAAGGAAGCGATCTTACAACTGCATCACTTTGGGTTATGTAATTAATAGAACCTAATCCTTTAGAATTTTTTTCTAATATTTGAATTGAACCTAGGGAATATTTGTAGTTGTAGACAAAATTTTTTACATTTCCTCCTTTTGCAAAAATTCTTGCTTTTCCTTTACGATCATAAGTACCTTTTGTGGGAACTAAGCTTCCAAACACTGCTAATACTGATTTTGTTTCTTTCAAAGTTTTTTGAAATTTTTTATCGTGGCCTTCAATAGAATTTAAAATATTTTTGGCATACTTATCCTCAATTGAGTAAGTTTTAATAATTTCTTCTGGAGACTGTTTATCCTTTTCAGAAAAAAATATATCGAAACCAACTGATTTTGGATTATCTCGGTTTATATTTTCTAGTATTTCTGAAAATATATTTCTGCCCCAAGGAAATTGACCAAATTTTGCAAGACTTGGTTCATCTATATCTACAATAACTATATTATCTCTTCTCTCATCAAATTTAAAAATTTTTTGATAAGAATCGAAGCTTATATTTGAAATTGATTTTACAAATTCAGGATTTTGTAATCTTACAAAAATTAAGATTAATAAAATAACTGAAAATGAAATATAATTTTTATATTTCTCAACAAATGGATGATGAATTAGTTTATTTAAAGCTTCTTTAAATTTCTCAAAAGCTAATTGAAATTTATTTGCTTTTTTTTTCTCTTTTTCTTCTATATTTTTTTCTTCACTCACTTATAAACAATAGCATCTGATGAGAGATTAAAAAATTATTAATATTCGATAATTATAAAAATAACCCAGTATGAACTATGAGTTAAAAGCAAACTATGTGATCAATGTTTATTGGTCTTTTGATACCAAATTTTTCATCTACTTCATGCTGGTGGATATGATGTGAATGAACGAAAACAGGAATCAGTAAATTGGAATTGGTTTTCAAAGTATAAATAAAGTTTGTTCCTCTAAATTTTCTATCGACAACCTCTAATTTTAAGTTGCTTTGATCATCATGTTCTAAATCTTCTGGTTGTAATAACAATTGAACATCAGATCCATTGGGATAATGTTTTATAAAATTACCCTTTATTGTTCCAAGATCTTTATTTTCTAAACTATTTTCACCTGTAACTTTAGCTGGAATTAATATTCCTCTATTTAAAAAGTTTACTACCTCAATTGAATTTGGAAAGTGGTATACATTGTAAGGATCATCATACTGCTTTAGCTGACCATTTAAAATAATCCCACATTTATTTCCTAAATAAAAAGCCTCATAAGAGTCATGTGTAACAATAATAGTTGTTATTTTTGAATTATTTAATATTTGCTTTAATTCCACTTGTATTTCCTCTTTAAAACTTTGATCAACGTTAGATAAAGGTTCATCTAACAACAATAAATCTGGTTGTGAAATTAAAGATCTAGCTAGAGATGCTCTTTGAGCTTCACCAGCGCTTATTTCATGAGGGTATTTATTTAATATATTTTTAAGATTTAAAAATTTGATTACATCCTTTTGGTTTATTTTTTTCTTTTTTCCTATTTTTCGATTTGATCCTAGCTCAATATTTTTCTCAACATTAAAATGTGGAAATAAAGAATTTTCTTGGAATGATAAAGCTATGTTACGGTACTCAGGTTCTATATGTTTGTCTTTTGATGATAGAATTTTATTTTTTAATTTGATCTGTCCTGATTTAATTTTTTCAAGGCCAGCTATTGTTCGCAATATTGTAGTTTTACCTATTCCTGAAGGACCAAGAAGACAAATAATATCACCTTCGTTTTCTATTGATAGATTTACATTATTAACTTTATTTTTTCCTCCGGCTGTAAAAGATACATTTTCAATTTCAAAAAAATTTTCAGGCATCAGTCTTTCAGTATATATCTAGATGTAATCAAAATAAAAGTACTTGCAATTAAAATTAGAAATAAAGATGGCACAGCTGCTGCTTCTAATAAGTCTTGAGAAGCATATATATAAGCGGTGGTAGCAAAAGTTTCAAAATTAAAAGGTCTTAATATTAAGGTAATAGGTAATTCTTTAATTATCTCGATAGATATAAGTATACCAATTAAAAATATGGAGTTTCTTAAATATGGCACATGAATACCTAAAAATGTTTTTATTTTTGAATAACCTAGTAAATAAGAACTTTCATCAATAGATCTATTAATTCTCTCATACCCAGATTTTAAACCATTATATGCTAAAGAATAAAATCTAATAAAGTATACAATTACCAAACCTATTATAGACCCAATGAATATTTTTTTTATTGAGCTTAATTCATAATATTTAATTATGTTGTTATCAAACCAAGCAACAAAAGTTATGAAGGCTACAGCTAAAATTACACCTGGAATTGCATAACCAGTAATTGAAAACATTGTGAGAAAATTTAGAAATTTACTTCTGGTTACTCTATTTCCATAATTTGCAATAAATGAAAATATGATAAGCACTAAACTGGATAAAAATACGAGATAAATTGTATTTAATGAAAGTTGTAAAATGTTTAAATCTAACAAATTTTTAGGAAAAATAATTGTCCAGTAAAGCATTTGCAAAACTGGAAATAAAAAACTTATAAAAAAAACTATAAAACAAACCGAGAAAGCAAAAATAAATTTTGAACCTTTGAGATTAAGTTTTTTCTTTTGTTTTACTCCACCTCTTGATGGAGAGTGGTACTGTGCCTTCCTTCTTGATATATGTTCAATGAAAAATAATCCTAAAATAAATAGTAATAGAAAAAATGACAATTGATTTGCAAAAGCTAAATCATCAAATGATATCCATGAATCATAAATTCCAGTTGTTAGGGTAGAAATTCCAAAGAAGGATACCGCTCCAAATTCAGATAGAGTTTCCATAGCAACCAAAGCTAGTCCAGCAACTATTGCTGGTCTTGCTGAAGGTAGTATTATTGAGAAAAAAACTTTTGATCTCGAAAAACCAAGATTTTGTCCCAATTCTAAAAGGTTTTGAGATTGATAGTGAAAGGATGCTCTTGTTAAAACATAGACATAACCAAATAAAGAGAAGGATATTGATAAAATAGCACCAAGCATACCATCAAATTTTGGAATTAATTTATTATATTCTCCTGGTCCTAGAATAGATTTTATTATCGAATATAAAGTTCCAAAGTTTTCAAAAAAAGCTGTTAATGAGTAAGCATATATATAAGCTGGAACTGCAAAAGATAATATTAGAGCCCATTTAAAAAATTTAACACCAGGAAAATTATAAAAGGAGACTATATATGCACACCCAACTCCTATTATTAGTGTAAATATTAAAACACCAAATAAAAGTATAAATGAATTGATTATATATTCGTATAAAAAAGTACTTTTAAGTATTTCAAAGTAATTTGAAGTATCTTCAAAAAAACTTGAGAAAACAGTTAATATTGGAATAGATACAACTATTGAAACTAATAGAGATGAAATGTACCAAGTGTTTATTCTCATATTATAATCCGCCTTATAATCATGAAAACTAAATGTGTCCATGCGAAAGGAGAAACCTTAGCATGGACACATATCTAGAAAATCAAAAATTAAATACTTTTAGGATGTGCGGAACCTCCTTGTTTTTAATTTCTGTTAGTTTTCTATTATTTATTCTTTTACTGATTTTTTTACACTCCATAGAACATGCAGGACATCCTGTAGAAGATTTATTATAATCAATATTAGACATAAATTTTTTGTTCATGTTTTTCTTATTTCCATCCAGCTGCAAGCATAACCTCTAAAGCGTCGGCTTGTTTAGCTCCATAAGTTTTGACTGAAGTTTTATTATCTTGTTTAAAACTCATATCTTTTCCTGGAACTAATTCATTTGCTGAAACCCCTGAAATCATTGGATACTCAAAAGTATTATTAACAATATGGTTTTGTGCTTCAGCAGTTAATAAAAACTCAACAAGTTTTACAGCATTAGATTTATTTGGAGCATGCTTCAACATTCCAGCTCCACTAATATTCATATGTGTTCCTCTATCTTGTTGATTAGGAAAAAAAGGCATTACTTTTTTTGCTGCTTCTTGTTGCTCAGCACCCTTTTTACCAGATAGCATTAATGCATGATAATAAGTGTTAGCTACAGCAATATCTGCTTCTCCTGCTGCTACTGCCATAATTTGAGCTCTATCATTTCCTTTAGGTGTTCTTGCCATGTTAGCAACAACTAGTTTAGCCCAATTAGCTGTACTATTTTTTCCATTATTTTTTACTAAAGATGCAACTAAAGATTGGTTATAAATATTATTTGATTTTCTTATAACTAGTCTACCTTTCCATTTTGGATCAGCTAGACCTTCATACGTCATACCATTTAACTCATTTGCACTTACTCTTTCTGGTGAATAATAAATTATCCTTGCTCTTTTAGCTATGCCAGTCCACTGAGCACTTCTAAACTGACTTGGTACGACATTTTTTATTGCCTTTGACCACCCAGCCTTTTGAAGCATTCCCTTAGCTTGAAATGCACCTAATCTTCCAGCGTCAGCAGTGATGTATAAATCTCCTACACAATCAGCTCCCTCTTCCATTATTCTTTTTTGAAGAGCTTTATCTTTTCCTGATACAACATTAACTTTAATTCCAGTTTTAGACGTAAACTTCTCATAAAGTTGAATGTCTGAGTCGTAATGTCTTGCACTAAAAACGTTAACCTCCGCAGAAAATGCGAAAGATGAAATGAATGCAAAAAGTATTCCGATTATTGTTATTTTTCTCATTTTTCTCCCTTTTCCCGCACTGTTTATAATGAAATTAGTAACTATTCGCAATGATAATGATTATCAATTGCAATATTGACGCATTTTAACTTAAAATTTCCACTCTGAGATCTTGCTGTACAGAAAGTTCCTAAATGTGGACACCCTTGCTACATTTTTAAGAGATTGAGGATATACAAAATGTGCTTCGGTTATTGGTCCCTCTACTTTTGGTAATACTTTAATTAGGTTTGAGGACTGAAACACTAAGTAATCTGGTAAAGCTGCTAAACCTACTCCGCTCTCAACTGCCAACAGTAAGCCCATAACGCTATTTACCTTCATTACTGATTTTCTTTTTTTATTATCTTTCATGCCAATTTTTAATGCCCAATCGGGGTTATAAACTGGTGAGGGAGCTCCTTTTCCAAATGAAATAAATTTATGTTTATTTAAATCATTAATAGTTTTTGGAATTCCATACTTCTCCAAATATCTATTTGATCCATATATATGATAGTTAATATCTATCAATTTCTTCTGAATATAATTCAATTGCTTGGGCCTTCTCATAAAAATTCCAATATCTGCTTGTCTAGTACTTAGATCTAACTCTTTATCATCAAATATGAGCTCAATTTCTATTTCAGGATTTAGTTGCATAAACTCTTGAATTCTTGGAGTAAGCCAGTGTGTACCAAAGCTTCTAACTGTTGTGATTGTTAATTTTCCTGATGTTTTGTGTTTTTGGTCCCCTAATGAAGTTTCAACTTCTTTTAATTTGCTAATAACCTCATGGGCGGTTTTATAAACATATTCACCGTTTTCAGTTAAAGTTAAGCCTCTTGCGTGTCTTTCGAACAATTTTACCTTCAAATCCTCCTCTAAAGATTGAATTTGTCTACTTATTGCAGATTGGCTTAAATTTAATATCACTGTTGCACTAGTAAAACTTCCAGCTTCTGCAACTGCATGAAAAATTTTTAATTTATCCCAATCCATAACTATTTTTCTAAATTAATTATATATCTTCCTGATGTTTCGCCTTTTAACATTTTTGGATAAACATCAATTAGTTCTTCTAAACTAATTTCCTTAATAGATTTACCCAACAATTCAAAATCAATCAATTTTGATGCTTCATTCCACAGGAATTGTCTTCTTTGAATTGAAGCATTTACAGAATTAATACCCCATAATTTTACACCACGAATTATAAAAGGCATAACAGTAGTATTTAATTTTATATCAGCAGCGTTTCCACAAGCTGCAACAATTCCACTGTCTTTTGTTGTTGCTAAAATATTTTCTAAAACTTTACCACCTACTGTATCGACGGCTCCATCCCACAATCCTTTATCTAAAGGTCTTGCATCTTTTGTTAATTCGCTAGTATTTATAATGTTTTTTGCTCCTATAGATTTAAGATAATCTTTATTACTTTCTTTTCCAGTAACAGCTGTCACATTGCAACCAAGTTTATTTAAAATCATTACAGCCATACTTCCTACTCCCCCTGAAGCACCACTTACAATTACCTCTTCTACTTTTTTTCCAAGTAGAAGTTCCTCTCTTGTTGTCTTAGCTGTAAATGAACATTGAAGTGCTGTAAAACCTGCTGTTCCCATAGTCATTGATTGTTTTAAACTTAAGTCCTTTGGTTTCTTAACTAAAAAGTCACCATTTACTTTTGCGTATTGAGAATAGCCGCCAAAATAAATTTCTCCTACTCTCCAACCAGTTAAGATTATTTCATCACCTTGTTTAAATTTCTCATGTTTGCTTTCTTCAACAACACCTGAAAAATCAATACCTGGAATATGTGGAAACTCTTTAACTAATCTTGCTCCATTTTTTAGAATTAGAGCATCTTTATAATTCAAACCTGAATAATGAACTTTAACAGTAACATCGCCATGTTTGAGAAAGCTTTTATCGACTGATTTAATTTCTCTTGTAAAATTTTCTCCGTCTTGGTTAAGCACCAAAGCTTTGAAATTTTCTGACATGTAATTAATAAATATTATTTTGCGATAAACCGCAAATATCTATTCTGATAACTTAAATCGTCCTTGAATTGACCTAAATAAAAATTTGTAACTGTTGTTGCCTGCTCTTTTTTAATTCCTCTCATAGTCATACACTGGTGAGTTGAATCAATAGTAACTGCAACACCTTTTGCATCTAAAGACTCCATTAAAGTATTTGCAATTTGGACTGTAAGTCTTTCTTGTGTTTGTAATCTTTTAGAAAATACCTCAACTACTCTTGCAATTTTACTCAATCCTACAACTCTTTGATTTGGAATATATGCAACATGAGCAATTCCGATAATTGGTGCCATATGATGTTCACAGTGGCTTTGAACTGAAATGTTTTTTTGAACAACCATATCACTGTAACCTTCTACATCTCCAAACGTTTTATCAAGAACAGCTTTTGGATCTTCGTGGTAACCTTTAAAATATTCTTTAAAAGCCTTCATAACTCTTTTTGGAGTTTCTAATAAACCTTCCCTAGATGGATCTTCACCAATCCATTTCAAAATTTTAATAAAAGCTTCCTGAGCCTCTTTATCAGAAATTTCTTCTTTGTTTTTATCGTTTTCGTTTTTTACTAATTTCATGAACGGTTTTTATATATATATTTACTTAATTTTAAAATATTTAATATATTAGTGAATGTGCTAGATAATGCACTTTATATGTTTAAAAAAAGAGAAAATGTCGCTGAAATAGAGGAAGGTAAGTTACTTTCACCAAAATTCGACAATGATGGATTGATTCCTGTAATTACCACATGTTCAAAAACTAAAGAAATCTTAATGCATGGTTACATGAATGTTGAAGCGTTTAAATTAACAATTGAAACAAAAGAGGCTCACTATTTTAGTAGATCCAGAAAACAAATTTGGCACAAAGGTAAAACTAGCGGTTTTGTTCAAAAAGTTAAGGAAATAAGAATTGATGATGACCAGGATGCTGTTTGGATAACAGTTGATATTGGTAATGGGGCAAGTTGCCATGTTGGTTATAGATCCTGTTTTTATCGGTCTGTTCCAATGGGAAAAATTGATAACGCAAGAAATATAGAAATGAAGTTTGAAGAAGATAAAAAAAAATTTGATCCAGAAGTGATTTACAAAGGCCAACCTAATCCAACTAAAATATAATTAAGTGGAAATTCAATACAAAAATCTTAAAATTTTTGGACCTGCGGTGTTAAAGGTTAGAATACCAGATGAAATTACAAAAAAATTAAATGATTATATTGATGAAGTTGTGAAAGATGAGGAAAAAAGCAAAAATTTAAATTTAGGTGAGTCTCTTGCAGGCGATGTAACACAAGAATTTTTTTTAGAAAATGAGTTTGCTAAATCATGTGGATGGTTAGATTTTATAGCAAATTCTACAAAAATATTTATCGAACTTAATGAAGGAAAAAAAATAAAAAGTTTTAATTTAATTAGATCATGGGTGGTAAGGCAATTTCAAAACGAGTATAATCCTGTTCATTGGCACAGCGGTCATATTTCTGGTGCAGGCTTTTTAAAACTACCCCAGACATTTGGTAAACATACACAAGATAAACAAAATAAACAGTATCATGGTGGCAAATTAGAATTAATTCATGGCACAAAACAGTTTTTATCAGAAAGTGTTTTTAAAATTACACCTGAGGTTGGAGATTTTTATTTATTCCCTCATTATATGATGCACACTGTTTATCCATTTAAAAATACTAAAGAGGAAAGAAGGTCAATTTCATTTAATGCTAGAGTTGATGAAGAAGCATTTAACGTTTATTAAAAGATAAAAGTAATAACATTATGAAATTAATTAATCCGTTTGGTCCAAAAATTGCTGTTCTTAAAATACCAAAAAATCTTATTAAAAAAATAAATGATGAATTTGAACAGATTTTATTAAGTAAAAAATTAGTTAAAAAAAGAGATTATTCAGAAAAACTTGTCGGACAAGTTAGTCAAGAGATAGAATTATCAAATAAGTTTATAGAAAAAAATTTAAAGAAATATGTAAAAAAAACTATTAACCAGTACTTATTAAAAAGTTTAAATAAAAAAACAAATAAAATTAAAATTAAAAACCTTTGGATTGTAAGGCAATTTAAAAATGACTATAACCCCATCCATTTTCATAATGGTGATATTTCAGGGGTTGGATATTTAAAAATCCCAAAAAATTTAACAAAAGGAGATAAAAAAATAAAAACTCACGGCACGATCGATTTTATCTATGGTTCAAAATCCTTCCTAAATAATAGTATTTATAATCATATTCCTAAAGAAGGAGATCTCTTATTATTTCCAAATTATTTGATGCATACAGCATATCCATTTAAAATAGATGGTGAAAGAAGGTCATTTTCTTTTAATTTAGAAATAGACAAGAAAGTATCGAGTATATTTAATGACTAAAGTTCAAAAAAATGTTTTAGGTGAAAACTTAGAAAACTGTTCAAATAATCCTTTGACAGGCTGGTATAGAGATGGATGTTGTAATACAGATGAAAATGATCACGGCATACATACTGTATGTGCTAAAGTGAATAATGAATTCTTAGAATGGTGTAAAGAGGCAGGAAACGATTTAATCACTCCGCATCCAGAATTTGGATTTCCAGGATTGAAAGATGGCGATAGTTGGTGTGTGTGTGCTGGTTGGTATGCAAAAGCTGTTGAGGCCGGAAAAGGATGTCCAATATTTTTAAAAAAAACTCATGAGAAAACTTTAAAACTTATACCAATTGAAGTTTTAAAAAAATTTGCAATAGACTTATCTTAATTACATATTTCCATACTTAGGTCCACCGCCACCCTCAGGGGTAACCCAAGTAATATTCTGTGAAGGCTCTTTGATATCACAAGTTTTACAATGAATACAATTCTGTGCGTTAATAACAAATTTATTAATATTATTTTCTTGCTGAACTTCATAAACACCCGCAGGACAGTATCTTTGTGCTGGCTCATCAAATTTCTCTAACGTATAACTTATAGGTAAATTTGGATCTTTTAACTTTAAGTGTACCGGTTGATTATCTGCATGATTTGTACCTGTTAGATAAACTGAACTTGTTTTATCAAATGTTATTACATTATCAGGTTTAGGATACTCGATTTTTGGCATAGAATTTGCTGGTTTTAGAGTTTCGTGATCGGCATGCTTGTGTTTTAAAGTAAAAGGTAATTTTCCTCTAAATAATATCTGATCTATACCAGTAAATATTATTCCAAGAATTAGCCCCCAAGAAAAGCTTGGTTTAACATTTCTTGCTTCATGTAGTTCTTTGTAGACCCAACTATTTTTAAATTTTTCTTCGTATAAAGATAAAGTTTTCTTTAAATTAAAATGATCAACAATAGTTTCAGCCGCAATCATTCCACTTTTCATTGCAGTGTGTGAACCTTTGATTTTTGGCATATTTAATGTACCTGCATCACAGCCAACCAGAAGAGCACCAGGCATATACATCTTTGGCAAACTTTGAATTCCACCTTCAATCAAAGCTCTTGCGCCATATGAAATTCTTTTTCCACCTTCTATTATTTTTTTAATTGCTGGATGAGTTTTAAACCTTTGAAATTCATCAAAAGGTGAAAGGTGTGGATTTTTATAATCTAGACCAATCACATAACCTAAAAATATTTGTTTATTTTCAGCATGATACATAAAGCTTCCACCATACGTATTGTTGTCTAAAGGCCATCCTGCTGTATGCATAACCATGCCTTCTGTATGATTTTTTTCATCTATCTCCCAAATCTCTTTAAATCCAATACCATATTGTTGTGGGTCTTTTCCCTCATTAAGATTAAATTTTTTTATTAATTCTTTACCTAAATGTCCTCTACAACCTTCTGCAAAAACAGTTACTTTTGCATGTAATTCCATACCAGGTTCGTAACTGTCTTTCTTATTGCCCTCTTTATCTAAACCCATATCTTGGGTTGCAATACCTTTAACTGATCCATCTTCATTGTACAAAACTTCACTCGCGGGAAAACCAGGAAAAATTTCAACACCTAGTGCTTCTGCTTGTTCTCCCAACCATCTGCACAGATTTGCAAGACTTATGATATAATTTTTATGATTTTGTTGAACTTTAGGAAGTAACCAGGTTGGCCAACTTAAAGATTTTTTTTTTCCTAAAAATAAAAATTTTTCTTTAGTAACTTTTGTTTTAATTGGTGAGTTTAATTCTTTCCAATTTGGCAACAGCTCATCTAAGGCACGTGTTTCAAACACATTGCCTGATAAAATATGGGCACCAATTTCAGATGCTTTCTCGAGTAAGCAGACATTTATATCTGGATTTAACTGCTTTAACTTTATTGCAGTTGAAAGTCCTGATGGTCCGCCCCCTACGATTACCACATCGTATTCCATCACTTCTCTGGACATAATAATATTTTATTACAGTATTTGTTATTTTTGTATAGTGTTTAATTTGTTCAGTTCTGACAGAAACTGTGGAAGGGCCTCGAATAAATCTGCCTCTAATCCGTAATCTGCAACACTAAAAATTGGAGCTTCGCCATCTTTATTTATAGCGACAATTACTTTGCTCTCTTTCATTCCGGCTAGATGTTGAATAGCGCCAGATATACCAACTGCAATATATAAATCTGGTACAACTACTTTTCCAGTTTGTCCTACTTGATGGTCGTTAGTAATATAACCGGCATCAACTGCAGCACGTGATGCACCTATTGCAGCATTGAGTTTATCAGCAACTTGTTGAATAAGTTTGAAATTTTCTCCACTTTGCATACCTCTTCCACCTGATACTACCACTCTAGCTGTTCCTAATTCAGGTCGATCAGATTTAATCTCTTCTCTTTTTACGAATTGAGTTGTCTCTGTTTTATCAGCTGCATCAGCTTTTACTATTTCAGCGGAACCACCTGTTGAGGGTGCAGGATCAAAGGAAGTTGGTCTTATTGTTATGCATTTCTTTGGATCGTTGCTTTTAACGGTTGCAAAAGCATTTCCAGCATAAATTGGTCTTAGAAATGTATCTGACGATATGACTTTAATAATGTCGCTTACTTGTGATGTATCAAGCAAAGCTGCAACTCTTGGCATTAAATTTTTTCCAAAAGTATTTGCTGAACAAACTATATGTGAATAGCTATCAGCTTGTTTAATGATTGCAGATGTAAAATTTTCTGCAATATAATTTTCATAAATTTCATTATCAACTTGAATTACTTTTTTTACACTTGGAACTTGTGAAATAGACTTTGCAACTTCATCTGCATTATATCCAATCACCAAAACATGAAGATCTTGATCAATTTGTGAAGCTGCTGTTATAGCGTTGTAAGTAAAAGGTTTAACCTCTTTATTGTTATGTTCTGCAATTAATAAAACTGACATTATATTACTTTAGCCTCATTTTTTAATTTTTGTACTAATTCTTCGACATTTGCGACTTTAATGCCCGCTTTTCTTTTAGGAGGTTCCTCTACCTTAATTTGTTCAATTCTTGGACTTGTATCAATACCTAAATCTGATGCATTAATTTGCTCTATTGGTTTTTTCTTTGCTTTCATAATGTTTGGTAAAGATGCGTATCTAGGTTCATTTAATCTTAGATCACATGTTACAATAGCAGGCACATTTACTTCAATTGTTTCTAAACCTTCATCCACTTCTCTTGTAACTTCCAAAGATTTTTCTTTGACTTCAATTTTAGATGCAAACGTTGCTTGTGGCCAATTTAAAAGAGCAGCGAGCATTTGTCCTGTTTGATTACAATCATCATCGATTGCTTGTTTGCCCATAAAAACTAAATCAGGCTTTTCTTTTTCAACAACTTTCTGTAAAATTTTTGAAACTGCTAATGGTTCAATTATTCCATCAACTTTAACATGAATTCCTCTATCTGCTCCTACTGCTAAAGCTTTTCTAACTGTCTCTTGTGCTTTCTCCTCACCTACTGTTATTGCAACTATTTCTGTAGCTTTGCCAGCCTCTTTTATTTTAACAGCCTCTTCAACCGCATTATCATCAGGCGGATTAGTTGACATTTTTACGTTATCAGTAACGACACCACTACCATCTTCTTTAACTCTTATTTGAACGTTATAATCTATTACTCTTTTTACAGCGACTAATATTTTCATTATGCTCTTAATAAATTATTTTCAGGATCATAAGGACTTTCTTCAAGAACAGTTGCTTCATGCATTTTACCTAAAATATCTATTTTAAGTTTTTGTCCAACATTTCCAAGTTCTGGCTTCACCATCGCTAAAGCAATGGACTTATCCAATCTAAATCCAAAGTCACCACCAGTTGCTCTTCCTATAACACTCCCATTTTCATAAACAGGGTTATTGCCTAAAACATCTGCATCTGTTGTATTGTGAACTTCCATTGTTATCAATTTATTATTAAAACCTTTTTCTCTCCATTGGTTTAAAGCCTCTAAGCCTATAAACTTTCCTTTATTTGGATGAACAAAACGATCCAAACCACTTTCGTAAGGTGAATATTCAATAGACAGTTCTGTTCCAACCAATTTATAAGATTTTTCAACTCTTAAACTATTCATTGCTCTTATTCCGTATGGTTTGATACCTAGATCTTGTCCTGCCTCCATTAATTTATCAAAGATGTGATTTTGATACTCAATTGGATGATGTAGCTCCCAGCCAAGTTCACCTACAAAATTTACCCTCATTGCATTAACAGGCGCATAACCAATATCAACCATTTTTGCACTTAACCATTTAAAGTTTTCGTTTGAAAAGTCATCTGTAGAAACTCTTTGCATTAACTCTCTTGCTTTTGGACCAGAAACCACAAGAACCCCATTGCTGTTAGTTAAATTTTCAAACTGTACCGATCCATCTTTTGGCATCCATCTATGTATCCAGTCATGATCTAATCTTTGAAAAGCTCCAGCAGATACAAGATAAAAACTATCTTCAGCCTCTCTCATAATTGTAAACTCAGAGTGAACGCCGCCTTTAGTATTTAGAGCGTGACAAAGATTTATTCTTCCTATTTTTTTTGGAAGTTTATTTGCTACTAAATTGTCTAAAAATTCTTCAGCTCCAGGGCCTTTAATTCTACATTTTGCAAAGGCAGTCATGTCTAATAAACCAACATTTTGCTTTACATTTTTGCACTCTTTCTTAATTGCTTCAAACCACTTTGATCTTCTAAAAGACCAATCATCTTTTTGTTCCATGCCATCAGTTGCAAAAAAGTTTGGTCTTTCCCATCCAAATTTTTGACCAAATACTGCCCCTAAATTTTTCATTCTGTCGTAACACGGTGCTGTTCTTAAAGGTCTTGCTGCACCTCTTTCTTCATCAGGATAATGAATAATAAATACATTTCTATATGCTTCTTCATTTTTTTCTTTAAGATAGGATTTTGAACAATAATCCCCATATCTTCTTGGTTCTACTCCAAGCATATCAATAGTTGGTTCGCCGTCTACAATCCATTCTGCTAATTGCCAGCCAGCACCACCTGCTGCTGTTATTCCAAAACTATGACCTTCATTAATCCAGAAATTTTTTAATCCCCAGGCAGGTCCAACAATAGGGTTTCCATCTGGAGTATAACATATTGCGCCGTTGTAAACTTTTTTTACTCCAACTTCACCAAAAGCTGGGACTCTATGAATTGCACCTTCAATGTGTGGGGCTAGTCTATCTAAATCTTCTTGGAATAGTTCGTACTCAGAATCTTTTGAAGGTCCATCTACATAACAACATGGTGCACCATCTTCGTAAGGACCTAGAATTAATCCTCCTGCTTCTTCTCTCATATACCATCTGCTATCGCTATCTCTTAAAACTCCCATTTCTGGAAGTCCTTCTTTTTTTCTTTTTTGAATTTCAGGATGTGGTTCTGTAACAATGTATTGATGTTCAACTGGTATAACAGGAATATCTAAACCTACCATTTTTCCAGTTTGTCTTGCAAAATTTCCTGAGCAAGAAATAATATGTTCGCATTCAATAGTCCCTTTATCAGTTTCAACAACCCAGCCATCTTTAGTTTGTTTCATTCCAACAACACTTGTATTTCTATAAATTTCCGCACCTCTATTTCTTGCGCCTGTTGCTAAAGCTTGAGTTAGATCTGCTGGTTGAATGTATCCATCTTCTGGGTGTTGTATTGCTCCAACTAAATCTGAAGTGTTACACAAAGGCCAAATTTCTTTTACTTGATCTGGAGTTAAAAATTTTACATCGACACCGATTGTTTGAGCAACTCCTGCATATTGATGATACTCATCCATTCTATCTTTAGTGCTGGCTAATCTGATATTTGAAACAACGCTGAAACCAACATTCTTTCCTGTTTCTTCTTCTAATGTTTTATAAAGATTGACAGCATATTTATGTAATTGTCCTACTGAATAGCTCATGTTGAATAAAGGAAGAAGACCAGCTGCATGCCATGTTGAACCTGAGGTTAATTCTTTCCTCTCGATTAAGACTACGTCTGACCAACCTTTTTTTGCTAAATGATAAAGTGCACTTACTCCAACTACACCACCACCAACAATAACAACTTTTGCTTTTGATTTCATTTAGCGATTCCTACTAAATTTTCAAATTGAACGAAACAAAATTCTATTCATCATCATCTGCGTCACGCCATCCCAATATATACATCAAGTATGCGGCCACAGACACAGAAATCACTCCAACAACCATACCTATATTGATGCCGACCTCACTCCCAAAAAAGTACCAACCTAATTGAGTTGATGAAATTGGCGGAAAACACAAAACAAACATCACAATTGCGTATTTTATGTACATAGGAAGCTTTTTCATTTTATTAAATGGACGATCCTAAATTATAAGGTTGTGAAACAGCGGTAGTTAACCAACAATCTTTGGTAGGGCCATCGATGGTATTTTTTTCAACCTGCCATTTAAACTTAAAGTAGTTCTTATCTGAACCTAAAATGGTGACTTCAAATGTTGCTACCTCATCATTTTTAAATATTTCAACAACTTTATTTTCTTTATGGTTTAGCATCATTGAAAATGAATCTCCTTTTAGCATTGTTTTAAATCTTTCTATTGGACCTGTGTATCTCTGGTTATTTGGGTGAGCAAATTCCCAAGTTTGTAAAATTCCTCTATCTTTATAAGGACTATCATTCTTCATTAGGGCGTTAAGCTGAATTTTAACAACTTCTTTAGGTGAAATATTTATATTTGGTTTTAATACATCGCTATGTGAATTACTTAAAATAATAAAGTTAAAAAAAATAAAAAATAAAAATATTTTTAAATAATTTTTGTTCATTAAATTTTTCTAAATAATCTTTCATATTCTACTTTGATACATTTGTTAGAGATATAATAAATTTTATTTTCAGAAATTAATTTTGCCGCACTTTCATTATGAATCCCTAATTGGCACCAAAATACATTTGCACCAATCTTTATTGACTGTTTTGCAATTTCAATTGTTTCCTCACTTGGTCTAAAAACATTTACTATTCCAACATGATCATCAATTTCCTCTAAATTATTGTAAACTTTTTCACCATTAATGATTTTATTATCTGTATGTGGATTTATTGGAAAAACTTTATAACCTGTATTTCTTAAAAACTTCATAATTCTATTAGAAGCTTTGTTAATATCTGCACTTACTCCAACTATTGCAATAGTTCTATAACTTACAAATAATTCTTTTATTTTATCATCTACTAGACTGTTATTCATTAAGCTTGCTATTTTAATTTTTAAGTACTGGAAATACAGGATTAGATTTTAAAAAAATCTTTTGATAATCTTGTTTAATACATCTATTTGAAACGAATTTTATATTTGCTTCGTTAATTATTTTCTCCGCATCATCACTGTGAATTCCATACTGAAGCCAAAAAACTTTTACTTTTTTTTTGATTGCTTCTTTTGCGATGTTTAGTGCCTCCTTAGATGGTCTAAAGACATCAAGAATATCAATTTCTTCTTCAATGTCATCTAAACTTCCTATGACAGTTTCACCATTAATAGTTTCACCAATTGCAAAAGGATTAATTGGATAAACTTTATAACCGAAATCTTGCATATATTTCATTACAACATTTGCAGGTTTTCTTTTTAAATTATTTTTGTCTTCCCCTTTTTTCTCTGAACTCACCCCAATCATCGCAATAGTTTTTGAATTTTTCAAAACTTCTTTTATTTGAGTTTCGTTCATTGTTTTATTTATTTTTCCATTTAGGTTTTCTTTTTTCTAAGAATGCAGATATTCCCTCTTTTGCATCTTGTGCCATCATATTTAATGTCATCATTTTACTTGTAAATTGATAAGCTTTTTTTAATGGCATCTCTAATTGTTTATAAAACGCTTTTTTTCCAATTTTAATCGTTAGATTTGATTTTGACGCAATTACATTTGCTAATTTTAAAACTTCTTTGTTTAATTTATTATTTGGGAAATGATCATTTATTAATCCAATTTCCTTTGCAAAATTTGCCTTGATAGGCTCTCCTGTTAAGAGCATCTTCATCATATGTTTTCTATTAATTTTTCTACTAACGGCCACCATTGGAGTGCTGCAAAACAAACCGATGTTAACTCCAGGTGTTGCAAATACAGCTGAATTTGAACTGTATGCAAGATCACAGCTTGCAACCAACTGACAACCAGCTGCATAAGCGGCTCCATGCACCTTTGCTATCACTGGTTTGTTGCCTTCAACTATCTGTAACATTAACTTTGAACATAAATTAAAAAGTTTTTGATGATTAGATCTGTTCTTATGACCCCTTACTTCTTTTAAGTTATGACCTGCACTAAATCCATTTCCAGCACCTTCAAGAATAATTACTTTTGTATTCTTATCCTTATCTAATTTCTTAAATGCTTTAATCAAATCCCCTAAGGTCTTATATGAAAGAGAATTATAAGTTTTAGGATCATTAATAATTACGCTTTTAATGCCATTATTTAAACTTTTGATAATTACATTCATTATTTTAAACTATTTAAGTTCTCCATCTTCTCTCATCTTAGCTCTAATTTTGGTTGCAGAGATTTTTTGTATCTCTTCTGAAAGTTCAATCTCCTCAATCTTATAACCTACTCCTCTGCCATAACAAATGTTTGTAATATTTGGGACAAGCATTATTTTAAATCTTCCTTCAAATTCTGGTTTAAGTCTTTCCTCAATCTTTTTTTTCACAGTTTCAAAATCAAACGGATTATCATCAACTCCTTGAACATCTCTAATTTGGATACAAACTTGACCTGTTTTTTTTATAATTTCTTTGAACAAAGTATAATGTCCATCATGAAAAGGTTGCCACCTTCCTAGCATTTGTGCTGTTGGCTTTTTGTTATCCCACTGGTAAGTCATTTTTTTATCTCCTCTACTATTTTAGGTGCCCATTTTTTTGCATCTTGAGTTGTAACATGAAAATCAAAATTTTTAGGTTTTACAAACATTTGATTTGTATCTTCAAATCTACCTTTTTGAATTGTATCTACCCATACTCTAAAGTCTGCTGGAAACAAATTTCTAGCCTCAGGTGTTGGTGCAACAAAATCAGCTATTACGAAATTACCTTTTGACTTAAGTTTTAATGCAAATTCAGCCATTCTTTTTGCTTGTCTAACTCTTCCTTCCTCAGAAAAATCCCAATCATCAGCAGCTTTTCTTACTTCATCAGCATTAAGTCTTTTTGCATTTAATAAAGGAGCCATCTCATTCGCAAGAGTTGTTTTGCCTGCTCCCGGCAGACCCATGACTAATATAATTTTCATTTAATTTTTTTTGATTATTAAATATCTTCTAACGGATGATGGGACATTAATTCAAGTCCATTCTCTCCAACTAAATATTGCTGCTCAAGTTTAACGCCCTCTTTGCCACCAACTTTTCCTATGTAACTTTCAACAGTAATGGTCATATTTTTAAGAAATCTACCACTTTTATCTCCACCATCAGTTGGATACCTTATTGAAGGCCATTCATCACACAATCCTATTCCATGAACCATAACTGAATATCTATTGCCGTAATATTCCTCAGGTAATTTCCATGATTTTTCTGTAAACTCTTCAAAAGACATATCCGCTTTTATTAAATTAGAATTATGATTAATTTGTTCTAAAGACATAGAATAAAGCTCTTTTTGATTATTATTAAAATCATTTCCACATACAAATGTTCTAGATATATCTGCGCAATATCCATAAGGACCAACCATATCTGTGTCAAAAGAAACAATCTCTCCTTGTTGAATTATTTTATTGCTGCTTTCTTGCATCCACGGATTGGTTCTTTCGCCAGATGATAAAATTCTACACTCAATCCACTCACCACAATTTTCTATGTTTGTTTTATGAAGTATTGACCATAACTCGTCCTCAGTCATACCTGCTTTAAGCTCTTCTCTCATTTTACTTACACCAATTTCTGCAACTTCTATTGCTGCTCTCATACATTTTAATTCCTCAGATGATTTAATAACTCTTGCTTGCTCCAATATTGATTTTGCATCTACTACTTCTATGCCACATTTATTTAATTCAGTAACCGCTGGGCCATTTAAAACGTCGATTGCGATTTTTTTTGATTTAAAAAACTTATTTGAAAGATCTTTAATCTCTGTGATCCATTTTTTTAATTGTAAACTAGCTTGATCTCCATGGGCGAAATAATCCCAAGTTATTGCAGGTCTAATTTCATCAATTAAATTTAAATGCTCGGATAATTTTTCACAATTAAAATATTCATAGAGTATTGTTGGTCCATCCACTGGAATAAAACAATATCTAGAAAGATTGTGCATGTTGAAAACACTCATATTTACCGTATCTAATGCATAACGGACATTGACCGGATCAAATAAAATGCATGCTTCTAAATTATTTTTTATTAATTCTTTCTTAACTCTATCAAGTCGATAACTTCTTAATTTTTCAAAGTTAATTTCATCTTCTCTAATCCTTTTTTTAGAAAGAAAGTTTGTAAAAGTTTTATATTCTGGATTTATTTTTCTACTAAATTTCATTGAGCTATATTTGTTGCGACCCATTTGTGGAAATGATGTGTCGGGTTATCCATCGCAGGAGAAAAATTTCCTCCATTATAAACATTGGACTTTCTACCTATTTGCATCCCTTGTATAATATCAACGTCCTCTTTTTGTATATCTTCCCAAAGTTTAAAGTTTTGTTTTCTCAAAGATTTAAACTTTTTCGAATTTGCTGCATTATCACCTACATAATATATTTCCATATGCTCCAAAGTTAAATCGTTACTTTTTGGCTCTAACCAATATGCATAAAAATGATCTTTATGAATGCCAAGCATAACATTTGGGAATAATGCAACGTATTCTGCTATATTTTCCTTATTTTTTGGCCAATTTGGAAAACATGGAAATTTCTCTTTTCCTTTAAGTCTTGGATTATAAACAACAGTTCCTTGACCTGCAAAACGATTAGGTAGCCCTTGTATGTGGTAATGATCCTCAATTTTAGAATAAGAATTTAAACCAGGGTGAACCCAAGGAAGATGATAACTTTCACAGTAATTTTCAATTGCAAACTTCCAATTACACTTAGCTTCTAATTTAAAATATCCATAATCATTTGAATGTTTGATCATATCTCTATCAGAATTTTTCCAAAATTTACTCCATCGATCACTTAAAGGTTTTATGTATTTATCAAAAGGCATTTCATTATTGCTAATATTAACCATAATTAAATCTAACCAAATATAAGATCTTATTTCTTTTAGATTGCTCTTTGATTTATTAAATTGCGGATGAGTGTGTTTATTCATACCACCAATGTGAGGTGTTGCTATAAGCTCCCCATCAAAATTATATGACCATGAATGATAAGGGCATCTAATAACATTTTTAATTTTACCTTCTTTATGAACAAGTTTTACTCCTCTATGACTACAGATATTATGAAAAACTTTTATTTTATTTTGTTTATTTCTAATTATTAATAAGGGTAGATCTAACAAATCATAAGGTTTGGCGTCACCTATGTTTGGAAGTGAACTTGCAACACCAATCGCAACCCATTTATCTTCAAAAAGTTTTTTTCTCTCTATTAAGGTATAATCTTTATTTGTGTAACACTCATTAGGCAAACCATGAGCTTTTGAAATAGGTTTAGTTACAACATCTAATTTTTTTTTGTCTATAATATTGTATAATTCAGACATAATTAAATGACTTCATAAAGCCCTAACCATGCATTAACATCTTTGCTTGCAATATAATTAGATTTAAAGAATTCGATCTCACGCCATTTATTATTATTGTTTAACTCATTTATTTTTTTATCAAATCCGTATTCTTCGTGAATACCCTCATTTATTGTGAAACAAATGTACCCTCCTGGTTTTGTAATTCTTATAAATTCATCCAGTGCGGGAGGTTTTACATGACCAAAAGTAAAAGTGCCAACGCATAGAACTGCATCGTATGTATTATCTTCCTCTTCTATTTTTTTATTTAAGTCTACTTGATCTAATTTTTTATACAGATTAACTGGGACTAAATCTAATAATTTTCTTGAAAGGTCTGCACCATAAAAATTTGTAAAACCATATTTTTTAAGTTCAACGCCAACCAAACCAGTACCGCAACCTGCATCATAAATTTTAGCATCTTTATTTTTTTCATACTTAATAAAAACTTCAGAGGTTTCTTTGGGTCCAGTATAGTTCCAATCAACCATGTCTTGATCGTATTTATTATTCTTACCCCACTCATCATAGTACTCCATGACTTCATCTGTTTTTTTTAATTTATAAATCGGTACTTTGTTACCAACGTCTTTTTGTGCCATTAGCTTCTCATTTTCTGTCCGCTTGGATCATAAAGAGGCTCTTTAATTATCGAACAATTAAATAAATCTCCATTGATCTCAACTTGGATCTTATTTTCCGATTTAATTTTATTTTGATCAATAAAAGTAAAAGCAACACTTTTATTTACAAAGTGTGCAAACCCACCTGATGTTACATAACCTATACTTTGATCTCCATTCATCACGGCTTCATTGTTTGTTACATCAATATCATTTGTTTCAACAATTAATGGAGTAAGTTTATTAGAACTGTTTTCTGATTTTGCTTTTCCTTTTCCAATAAAATCTTTATCCCAATTTATAAACATATCTAAACCTGTTTCTTTTGCTGTAAAATCAGGCCTATAATCTAAAGTCCATGCTCCCCAATTTTTCTCCAATCTCATTGACATTAGAGCTCTTCCTCCAAAGGGTTTAATATTAAACTCTTTTCCAGCTTCCATTAATTCTTCATAAAGTTTTATTTGATAGTGTGGCGCGACATAAATTTCGTAACCAAGTTCACCTGTAAATGAAATTCGGTTTATTATTGCAGGTACGCCACCAACAAACATTCTTCGAGAGTCTCTGAATTTGAATTTTTCATTGGATACATCGTCTCTTACTATTTTTTCCAATACTTTTCTTGAATTTGGACCAGCTATAGATATGCCGTGGAATTCATCAGATCTATTTTTGTAAATAACATCAAATTTATCCAAGTGACTTTCAAACCAACGTCTATGCATTTCTTGGGCTGCACCAGATCCAAAAACCATAAATTCATTTTCATCAAAACAGGCAACTGTTAAATCTCCACATAATTTTCCTCTATAAGACAACATTGGAGACAAGGATATTCTCCCAGGTTTTGGAAGTTTACCTGCCATTACGTGATCTAAAAATTTTCTTGCATCAGTTCCTTTAAATTCATGTTTTGAAAAATTAGCTACTTCTATTAAGCCTACATTCTCTCTTACATTAATAACTTCTCTCGAAACATAATCATGTGACCTAGATCTTTTTATAGTTGGTTCCTCGTGCGCATCTTCTTTACTATTAGCAAACCACAAAACATTTTCTAAACCAAAACTATCTCCCATAACTGCACCCTGATTTACAAATCTATCATAGAGAGCTGTGGTTTTTTGCTTTCTACCTTTAGGTAAGGTTTCATTTGGAAATGTC